>JAZQAP010000191.1:0-17766 GCA_045545275.1 Thermoguttaceae bacterium
GCCCTCACGGGCGCGTGGATTGAAACTTTGCGTCTTGGCTCGATACGTTGGAGACGCCGGAAGTCGCGCCCTCACGGGCGTGGGGATTGAAACCGGTTTTACGATTTTAGTTTTTGGGCGGACGGTCGCGTTTCTAGGGAGCGTAGCTTGAAATCGAACGCAACGCGTCGTCCTGGGGAAGCGACGGAAAATTTGCGCTTGCTACGTCGGACGTTTCTAATAAAACGTCTTACGAGGCGATCTCTAACGACGTTGCGACGCTATGCTTAAGTATGACGTTGCGTATTGCGACCTTTTAACGTTGGCGATAAGCGTGGCGGCGCTTAATCTATAACGTCGACGCGCTCTCTTGGAAAAGCAAGCTCGCCGACTCTCGTCGCGAACCTTATTTCGCGACGTCCGGTATTGCGCTTAACAAAGGGACGACGCGATCGGCGATTCAAGCGCTTCGAGTTTATTGAGTAACCGCTAAAAAATAGGCGTTGCGTCGTTTGGATTTTCGCGTGTTTTCAAAAATCTTGTCGACTTTTCCCGGAACTTTGTCGCTTGTAGGAGGCAAAAGGGCCGAAATCGGAAGGAGGCGAGCGTAAAACGGCGCGAACGCCGAGGTTTTGAGAGGCGAACTCGTTTTAGGAACGAACGTTTTTCGGAGCCGGTCGGCAACGGGGAACGGCTTCCGACTCCGTTTCGGGCGTCGGCGCGGTCTGTTTTGTCGCAAAATTTTTTTCGGTCGATTAAAAACGGTGGCGGCGTAAAATGGGGGAGTCGCTTCGAATTTTCCCGCTCCGTCGAACGTTGCGTTATTAGAATTTCTCTTGCGTCCGTTGTGCGCGAGCGAAACGACGACGGAGAGGGAAGAGAAATTCGTCGAAGAAATTTTTCTTGGACGAGAAGAAAATTACGCGAGAACGTTTCGGCGAATTAGGACGCGTTACGCTTTTTATTGGCTGGAAATTTAAAGCCGCGGCGTTAAATCAAGTAAAGACGCGAGGGAACGGCGTCGCTATGGCTTGCGAGGAATTTTAGTTCTGGTATAATCCGTTTGTTTCGCGGCAGGAACGGCGGTCGGCTATGGCTTGCGAGGAATTTTAGTTCTGGTATAATATTATTTTAATGTTATTAAATCTCCTCGTTGCTATGGCTTGCGAGGAATTTTAGTTCTGGTATAATCTCGCGACGCGGGCTGGTCGGACGCGCTTTGCTATGGCTTGCGAGGAATTTTAGTTCTGGTATAATCATAATGTCGTCCAAGCCAAACCCGACGGCGCTATGGCTTGCGAGGAATTTTAGTTCTGGTATAATCGTTCGACGAGCGGCTCGGCGTACCAAACGGCTATGGCTTGCGAGGAATTTTAGTTCTGGTATAATTTAGAATGGGGGTTGACGCAACAACGCGCGCTATGGCTTGCGAGGAATTTTAGTTCTGGTATAATGATACTGACCGACGTTTGCGGCGCGCCGTTGCTATGGCTTGCGAGGAATTTTAGTTCTGGTATAATGCGGGCAAAATTGCGGCGAACGTCATCGGCGCTATGGCTTGCGAGGAATTTTAGTTCTGGTATAATGTCCGCTGGATTTTGAGCGGATAGACGCGCGCAAAATCGGCGCTTGACTCGTAAAAATACGGGCGCGCCGGTTTGGTTCGCTTTTTTCGCACGCCAAAATTTCCTAAAAAAACAACAAAAAAACTCAAAATAAAACGTAGGCGCGCTCGTTTTTTAAAATTTTCGTTCAAACGTCGCGTAACGAAAGAAAGAGGAGGAAGGAAACGACGTTCGGAAAATCGTTAAAATAAAAAACAAAAACAACCGACCGACTTTAAAGCCTTGACGACGCAAAAAATCGCGCGTCCGAACGTCGGAAGGAAACGAATGCGACGCGAAACGGCGCCGCCTCCGCGTTAGGAAGGCGGGAGAAACGTCGCGTCTGGGCGCCGGCGTAAGTTTCTTCGAGAAATCGACGGAACGCCAAGCGGGCTTCGCGTCCTTAAAAAAACGAGAAAACCAAGCGGAACGTCGCTCGAGCGGCTCGCGAAGCGTAAAACGACGAACGGCGACGGCGATTTATATCGTTAGTATAACAATTAACGGAGGTCGCGCAAGGGGGACGGCAAACGCGGACTTCTTGCGCAACCGTAAATAGAAGCGTCGGCGAGCGAACCGGAGAAGACTTAACGCGTTCCGAAAAGAAGGGCGCGAAGCGAAGAACAGACTCCGCGAGAAAACGAGAGAAATAACGACGCGGACGTCGAATTGAAAACGAAATCTTGCAATTGCCGACGGCGTCGAGCGCGCGAGCGGGCTCGGAAATTCGCGTCGACCCGGAAAGGAAAACGGACGTTAGCGAAGCGGTTCGCGCGTCGTCTTGGAATTTTAGTCGGCTTGGGTCGTCGTCTTGTCGTTTTCTAAATAGAATCTGGCGATCGAACGTCGCTTGAACGTATAAACGTTGCGAACGCGGCGACGCGACGACCGAAATTTTCCGTTGGTTTGACGCGGAGTACGGAACGCCGCCGACGTAAAATCGCGAAAATAGAAGAACGTCGACGCGAAAACCGTCAAAAGAAAAAGCTCCGAACGAAAAAACGCTCGGAGCTTAACGCGTTAAAATAGCCAAGGCGGGACTCGAACCCGCACGCCCGTCAAGGGCAAGGGATTTTAAATCCCCAGCGTCTGCCATTCCGCCACTCGGCCGCCGCAAAATCGACGCGCGTCGTCAATTTCGGGCTCAAGCGAAGAGCTCTCGAACGAACGTCTTCGCGCTTTATTTCATTATACGGCGTTTAGCGTCGGCGTCAACGGCTCGAAACGCGCTCTCGACGTTTTTTGGAAAAATTTTCATTATCGGCGACGCTTAACGCGGCGGAGAACGCGAGGTTTGCGCGGATTGGACAAAATAGCGAAAAGACGAAGGAGAGCGCGCTTTAAAAAACGGCGTTTTGTCGGCGACGCGACTTGTTTCGCGAACGCAAAACGAGTATAATGACGAACGTCGGCGGGCGACGGAGCGCGTCGAGATTTTTTGGTGTTTGGGTTTTGTCGTTCGTTTTTACGTTGAGTTGGATTGGGGGCTTTATGTCGTTTGCGTATTTTGCTCAATTTGCCTCGTTTGCGTCGTCGCGACGCGTCGTTCGTCGGGGCGTCGTCGCTTGCGCGGCGGCTCTTTTTAGCGTCGGGGCGGTTTTCGCCGACGTTCCGAAAATCCTCGACGCTCCGGAGGGCGCCGCGTCGATTACTCCGGCGGACGCTCCGGCCTTGAAGAATCCGAAGATGAAGTGGGCGCCGAAAAATTTCGCGAAAGACCCGTCCGTCGTCCGCTTTAAGGGGAAGTATTATATGTATTTCTCGATTCCGCCGCAAGAAAAGGACGGCGGGAAATACGGCTGGACGACCGGAATCGCGACGAGCGACAATCTCGTCGACTGGACGTTCGTCGACAACCTTCTCCCGACGCAGGAATGCGTGAAGAAGGGCTTTTGCGCGCCTTGCGCTCGCGTTATTAACGGCAAGGTTTACCTGTTTTATCAGTCGTATGGAACCGGGGCGAAAGACGCGATCTGTATGGCGACGTCGGACGACGGCGTGAAGTTTACGCCGCACCCGGAGAACCCGATTTTCCGTCCGAACGGACCCGAATGGACGAACGGTCGCGCGATCGACGCCGAAGTGATCTTCTTTAAAGGCCGCTTCCTCCTGTACGCCGCGACTCGCGACCCGGCGGGCAAAATCCAAAAACTCGTCGTCGCGACCGCCGACGCCGACTCCGATCTCGGCCCGAACGCTTGGAAGCAAGCCTGCGACGACTCGATTCTGCAACCGGAACTCCCCTGGGAAACGAAGTGCATCGAGGCGGCGACGACGCTCGAACGCGGCGGAAAACTGTACATGTTTTACGCGGGCGGGTACAACAACGATCCGCAACACATCGGGCTGGCGGTCAGCGACGACGGGCTCGCTTGGACGCGCGTTTGGGACGTTCCGTTCATTACGAACGGGCCGAAGGGGCAGTGGAACGCGTCGGAATCGGGGCACCCGGGCGTTTTTGTCGACGACGACGGTCAAACTTGGCTCTTCTTCCAAGGGAACGCGTCGAAGGGGAAAGACTGGTACCTGTCGCGAGTGAAAATCGATTGGGACGCGGCGCCGGGCGTCGACGGTTTGCAAGTCCCGCGCCTCGTCGAAGAGTGAAGCGGGGTAAAGTCGGCGTTTTCGGCGAAATAGCGAAGTTGGCGAAAGCGCCGAAGTAACGCGAAAAAAAGAATCCGGCGCGACGTTGAAAAAAACGTCGCGCCGGGTTTGGCGTTTCTTGACGGCAAATCGAGCGGCGTTAAACCGTTCGACTCGCCGTTTTGACCGAAATTATTCGAGCGTGAAGCTGCGGAGAATTTCGTTCGGCGCGGGGCCGTATTTCGCTAACTCCATCGTGCAACTGGCGCGGCCCTTCGTCAAACCGAGGAGCGCGGCCGAGTAACCGAAGAGGCTCGAAAGGGGCGTCTCCGCTTCGACGACCGTGAACTTGCCGCGATTGTCCGTTTGAACGACGACGCCGCGGCGTTGGTTAATATCGCCGACCACGTCCCCGACGTATTCGTCCGGCGTTTGAATTTCTTGACGCATAATCGGTTCGAGCAACGTAATCTTCGCCGCGTCGAGCGCCTTCCGGTAAGCGTCGCCGACCGCGTAACGGAGCGCGATTTCGTCGGTGTCCGTTTCGCTGAATTGTCCGCCCAAAATCTCCAGTTTAACGCCGCTAAGTGGGAACCCGAGGAGACCGCCCCCTTGCGATTCTTCGCGGAGCGACTCGGCGACGATCGCGCGCCATTCCGGCTTGAACGCTTCGTCGTCCGATTTCACCGCGATCTTGACGTCGAGGTCGTCCGTCGGTTCGACGCGGAGCGTCAACTCGGCGTAGTGGCGAACGCCGCCCAAAACGCGTTGACCGCCGCCGGAAACCTCCGCCGACTTTTGCAGCGTTTCGCGGTAGCTGACGCGGGGGTCGCGGACGCGAACGCGGAGTTTGTGTTCGCGTAAAAGCCGGTGTTTAATGACTTCGAGGTGAAGCTCGCCCATTCCGCTGACGAGCGTTTGGCCGGTTTCCTCGTTGACCGACGCTTGGAACGTCGGGTCTTGACGGCGCATCGACTCGAGAACCGCTTTCAGTTTCTTGTGTTCGTCGGCGGATTCCGGCTCGATCGCCATCGAAACGACCGTTTGCGGGAAGGTGATCGACTCGAGCAAAATCGGGCTCTTGACGTCGCACAACGTGTCGCCGGTAACGCTAAAACGCAAGCCGATGACGCCGCAGATGTCGCCCGCCGAAACGGAGTCGACTTGCGTGCGGTGGTCGGCTTGAATGCGCCAAATTTGCGGCATATTCTCCTTTTGCTTCGCTCGCGGGTTCAGAACGCGCGAGTTGGCGTTCAGCGTTCCGGAGTAAACGCGGATAAAGAACATGTCGCCGTGCGGGTTCGACTCGATCTTGAAAATCAGCCCGGCGAACGGCTCCGTGTCGAGCGGTTTGCGCTCCAGCTTCTTTTCTTCGTTCGCCGGATCGACGCCTTCGACCGGCGGCAAGTCGGTCGGCGACGGGAGGTAATGGCAAACCGCGTCCATCGCCGGTTGAACGCCGATCCCGTCGAGCGCGGAACCGCAGAGCGTCGGGACGCCCATATCGGAGAGCGTCGCTTGACGCAAGACCGCGCGAATCGTTTCGACCGGAACCTCTTCGCCGGAAAGGAGCAACTCCGTCATCTCGTCGCTGAACATCGAGAGATCGTCGAGGAGCTTTTCGCGGTAAAGTTGCGCTTGCTCGAGCATTTCCGGCTCGATTTCGGACGTTTCGTAATTCCGCCCGTTCGAGGTCGGATCGAACGTCAGCTGCTTCATTTCGATCAGGTCGATCGTGCCGCGGAACGCCTCCGGGAGGTGGGGCGGGCCGGAGCCGACCGGAATCGAGACGACGAGCGGTTTCGCGTTCAGACGCTTTTCGATCTCTTCCAAAACGGCGTAAAAGTCGGCGCCTTCGCGGTCCATCTTGTTGATGAAAGCGACGCGCGGGACGTGATATTTATCCGCTTGCCGCCAAACGGTTTCGCTCTGCGCTTCGACGCCTTCGCGAGCGCTGAAAACGACGAGCGCGCCGTCCAAAACGCGGAGCGAGCGTTCGACTTCGGCGGTGAAGTCGACGTGTCCGGGCGTGTCGATCAAGTTGAACGTGTGATCGTTCCAGTCGAACGTAACGCAGGCGGCGCGGATCGTGATGCCGCGTTCGCGCTCTTCCGGGTCGAAGTCGGTAACGGTCGTTCCGGCGTCGACCATCCCGACTTTATGCACGAACTGCGAATAGAAGAGCATTTTTTCGGTAACGGTCGTTTTGCCGGCGTCGATGTGCGCGACGACGCCGATATTCCGCAACTTTTCCAGGTTCGGGGACGACGTTTTTTCTTTGGCCATGGGGCTTCTCCGACGCAAAAGGGGCGAACGCCGCGTCGCCCAAGGACGAAACGCGACGACGGGGACGGGGAACAAACGCGATTTGGACGGTCGCGCCGACTTTAACGCGAGTTTCGGGACGAAAAGAACCGAAACGAACGGAAGCGGCGGCGGTCGCAAACGCGTTTCGACGGAACGAAACGTCGGCCCCGACGCAAAAAGCGGGAGGCGCGAAACGATTTCGACGCGCAAAAACGCTTCTCTATTTTAACGTCTCGAACGCCGTCGCGCAAGGGGGGACGACCGTTTCGGCGCAATTTCCCCGGTTGCGTCGACGCGGAGAATCGGCGCAATAGGCGTTTCTTGCCCGTTTTGTATATTTTGCCTAACTTTTGTCGTATTAATTAATATATACTCCGCAACGAAGCGACGCGAAGTCGGCGAGCGAAAAACGGCGGCGGGGAAGAACGGCCCGTCGGCCCAACGGTCGAGCGGTCAACCGGCGTTCGGGAAAGAATCGCGTCCCAACGTTAAAACGGCGAAACGACGCAAAATAAAACGGTCGCGACGGTAAGGCGGGCGTTTTGGCGAACGCGGCGGGGAAAAATCGCGAAATTTCGAACGCCGACGGGAAAAACGCTTGATTTTCGGCTTCGCGTCGGATACAATCGATCTCGACGCTTATTGAGAGCGTTCGTTTTGTTGTTTTTATTGCGTTTTTGCGAAATTTTTCGCGAAATTTTTTCGCGTCGAAAGGGAAAATATGTCGTCTCCGTTGAATCGTCGTTCCTTTATGGGCGCCGCGGCCGCGTCGGCGTTCGTTCCGTATTTCTTCAGCCCGGCGTCGGCGGACGAAAAAGCCGTTCCCGGTTTCGACCAAACGAAGACCGACGCCGCGAAAGACGGTTGGAAGCCGTATACCGACCGCAAGCTCCGCGTCGGGCTCGCCGGATACGGCTTTTGCAAGTTCGGCGCCGAGTTCGAGTTCCAAAATCACCCGAACGTCGAGGTGGTCGCCGTTACCGACCTCTTCCCGGATCGTTGCGCCGAGTTCGCCAAGCGCGTCAAGTGCGAAAAGACGTACCCGTCGCTGGAAGAGATGGTGAAAGACGACTCGATCGAAGCGATTTTCTGCGCCACCGACGCGCCGTCGCACGCCAAACACGCGATTCTTTGCCTCGAACACGGGAAACACGTCGCGCACGCCGTCCCGGTTTTCTACGGCGACGTCGAATGGGCCGACAAACTCCTCGAATGCGTCAAAAAGAATCGCGGGCTCAAGTACGCGATGTTCGAAACGTCCGTTTTCCACGACGATCTTTACGCGATGGAAAAAATCTACAAAGCGGGCGGTTTCGGGCGCATCGTCTACTCGGAAGGGGAGTATTTTCACACGAAGGAACCGGGCGCGCCGTCGTACCCGTCGTACAAAGATTGGCGCAAAAACGGAACGCCCCTTTGGTACCCGACCCACGCGACGGCGTATTACGTCGGCGTTACGCACAAGAGCTTCACCGAAGTTTCCGCGCAGGGGATTCTGCCGTTCGACGACCCGAACCCGACCCCGAACGGCTCCGGCAACGTCTTTAAGGGCGAAGTCGGCTTCTTCAAAACGAGCGAAGGCGGGCTCTCGCGGATGGCGTGTTGCAACGCTTACGGGACGTACCTCGAAGCCGGGCGCGTTCGCGGCGAAATCGGCGGAATGGACGCGACTTATACGCCGTTCGACCGGGCTTACGTCGGGAACGGCGACGGCCAACGGATTGTGAAGGCGCTCGGCGACAAGATTCGCAAACCGGCGCTCCCGCCGGGCGTCAACGCGGGCGGACACGGCGGCTCGCACGGGTACCTCGGCTGCGATTTCGTCGACGCGATTTTGAAAGACCAAGAGCCGGCGGTCGGGATTCTCGACGCGTTGAATATGACCGTCCCGGGGTATTACGCTCATTTGAGCGCGACCAAAGACGGCGAAACGCTCAAAATCCCGCAATATACGCTCTAATCGACGCGGCAAAAGCCGGATAATCGGGTTCGTCGACGCGAAACGCTTAAAACGCCGAAACGTTTCGCGTCGACGGCGCCCTATTTCTTGCGTTCTTTGCGCTTCGGAAATTCGGCGTTCGTCGTTAAAATTGGAACGGCGCGTCGGCGAATCGGGCGTTTTTCGCGTTTCGGTCTCTTGACGTTTTGGGCGTTTCGGGTTATACAATAATTACGGCGAATCTTGCAAACGAAGGGCGACGCGGTTGAGCTTTAGCGGCGCCGAGTTCGTTGGATTTTTTAATCTTTTACGCATTGCGAATCGACGGACGTCGCGGACGTTGTTCTCGTTTCTTGCTTCGCCAAACGCTAAAACGTTTCGGCGTCGTTTTGTCGACGGAGCGCGGAATTTTCGAACGGGGTTGAGCGTTGGAAAGGTTCCGCGCCGTTGGAGTCGGGCGACGTTCGAGCGGTCGTTTTGTTATTTTATATCGAGGCGCGAGAAATCGCGTCGTTGAGAGGCTGCAATGAAAAAGAATAACGTTAAGGCGGGCGGTTTTACGCTCGTCGAACTGTTGGTCGTTATCGCGATCATCGGGATTTTGATCGGTTTGCTCCTTCCGGCCGTCCAAGCGGCTCGCGAAGCGGCGCGTCGTATGCAATGCACGAACAACATGAAGCAATATTTGCTCGCGTTGCAAAACCATCACGACGTCAACGACTATCTGCCGTCGCAATTCGCTTACGGTTCCGGCGTCAAATCTTGGCGTTTCGGCGTTCACTACCAACTTCTGCCGTATATGGAGCAAGCGGCGCTGAAAGACGCGATCGACGGCAATACCGGCCTGACGCAACCTTGGCTCCCGAGCGCGCAAGGCGACAACGCCGAAGCGTGGAAAATCCGCACGACGAAAGTTACGACGTTCCTCTGCCCGTCCGACCAACAAGCGGGCGAACTCGTCAAACTTGGCGGCAAGCACAATCACGACGGTCGTCCGACGAACATCGTTTACTGCATGGCCGACTGCGTCGCTCGTATTGACAACGTGAACGACTCGTCCGGGAAAGTCGAAGGGGACGGGAACGGCGGCTACCGTTTGGTCGGCAAGGGCGCCGGTTGGGGGAACTGCGACCATCGCTCCGTTTTCCACTGGTATAAACGCTGGAACTTCTCCGGGATCACCGACGGCACGAGCAATACGATCGCCTGCTCCGAAGCGTGCGCGGGGAATTACTCGCACGACAAAATTCGCGGCGCGGTCGTTTACTACTCCGGTTTCGACGCCGGGAACTGGGTCGCGAAGCCGAGTCTCTGCATGAACCAACGCGGCGCCGATCCGGGAACTTACGCCGGAACGGTTATCCAACACCCGCGTTGCGGCAACTGGCTCGACGGTCTCCCGATGTTGACCGGTTTCTCGACCGTTATGCCGCCGAACGCGCCGTCTTGCGGCAAATACAACCAAGAGCAAGCGCAAGTCGCGATGTACACCGCGACGAGCTATCACTCGGGCGGCGTCAACTGCGGTTTCTTCGACGGTTCGGTTCGCTTCATTCCGGAAACGGTCGACACGAACGGCTTGGCCAATATTCCGACCGGGAAAACGTTGACCGGTCAAAGCCCGCTCGGCGTCTGGGGCGCGATGGGGACCCCGAACGGCGGCGAAACGGAATCGTCGCTCTAATCGCCGACGAACCGACTTTAACGGTCGCGTAAGATTTGCGCCCGCGTCCTTGCTTCGAACGAAAAGCGAGGGCGCGGGCGTTTTGCGTTAGGTTTGAGGAAAATAGCGGTTTTGCGTTTCGGCGCGTAAATTTTTTGCGACGCGGCGCCGGTTTTCGCGCCCCGCCTCTTCTTGACGCGTTTTCCGCTCCGATGTATAAATAGTGGATAAAGAGTCGCTTAACGGGGCCGGAAGCAAACGTCGGCCAATGAAAACGACGACGGAATTTGGGAAACGCCGTCGAACCTTGTCGAGATTGAAAACTTTTCGCAACGGGCGCCGACGAACGGTCGCGCGCTCCTTTTTCCCAATCTTTTCACCGGAGAGCAAAAGCGTTCGAGCGACGCGTCGACGCGAATTTCGCCGTTTTTTCGGAACCGACGGCTCGGTTTCGGCGTTTAAACGGGGAAAGCGCGTTTTCGACGTTTCGAACGAGCGCGATTAGATTTTTTCCTTTTATGACAGCGGGGCGCGACGTTAGTCGCGTCGAAGAAAGGTTTCCTATGCGAAACAACAACGTGAAACGGGGTTTCACCCTGGTCGAACTGCTGGTCGTCATCGCGATCATCGGTATTTTGATCGGCTTGCTCCTTCCGGCCGTCCAAGCGGCTCGCGAAGCGGCGCGCCGTATGCAATGCACGAACCATATGAAACAATGGGTTCTCGCGTTGCAAAACCACCACGACGTTAACAACTACCTGCCGTCGCAATTCGCTTGGGGCGGCGGCGTCAAGTCCGGTCGTTTTAGCGCCAACTACCAACTTCTGCCGTATATGGAACAAGCGGCGTTGAAAGACGCGATCGACGGCAACGCGAACCTTACCGCGCCTTGGCTGCCGTCCGCCGACGGTTCGGAAGCGTGGAAAATCCGCACGACGAAAATCGACACGCTCCTTTGCCCGTCCGACTCGCGTGCCGGCGAACTCGTGAAACTCGGCGCGAACCACAACCACGACGGTCGCCCGGGCAACATCGTTTGCTCGATGGCCGACACCGTCGCGCGTCTCGACCGGACGAACGACTCGTCGAATAAAGTCGAAGGGGACGGGATGGGCGGCACCCGCTTGGTGAGCAAAGGCGTCGGCGACGGCAACTGCGAACACCGTTCCGTTTTCCACTATTACAAACGTTGGAACTTCTCCGGTATCTCCGACGGCACGAGCAACACGATCGCTTGTTCCGAAGCGTGCGCCGGCGACTACACCGAAACCAAAATCCGCGGCGCGATGGTCTATTACACCGGTTTCGACGCCGGGAACTGGGTCTCGAAACCGAGCCTCTGCATGAACCAACGCGGTTCCGATCCGGGCACTTACACCGGAACGATTATTCAACACCCGCGTTGCGGCAACTACCTCGACGGTCTTCCGCGCTTGACCGCGTTTTCGACCGTTATGCCGCCGAACTCCCCGTCTTGCGGCAAATACAACGAAGAACAATCGCAAGTCGCGTTCTACACCGCGACGAGCTACCACTCCGGCGGCGTTAACTGCGGTTTCTTCGACGGTTCCGTCCGTTTTATCCCGGACACGGTCGACACGAACGGCTTGGCCGACATTCCGACCGGGAAACACTTGACCGGCAAGAGCCCGCTCGGCGTTTGGGGCGCGATGGGAAGCCCGAACGGCGGCGAAACGAACGCGTCGCTCTAATCGCGTCGACGTTTCGACGTTTCGACGTTGGCGGTCGTTTGAATTTTGCGTCCGTCCGCGCTCTCGTTCTTAGCGAATCGAGGGCGGGCGGACGTTCCGTTTTTTTCGCGTCGGGAGCGATTCCGGCGCCCGTTGAACTTTCGACGCTCGTTTTTTGGCGGCGTCGGCAAACGTTATTAAGGACGAAAAAATGCTGAAGAAAAGCGTTGCGTTATTCTCGTTGGCTCTCGTCGCCGTCGTCGCGGTCGGGTGCGGCAAATCGAACAAACCGAGCGATATGGGCGAACTCGGCGGCTGCGTCGTGAAGGTTACCCAAGACGGCGCGCCGCTCGCGGGCGCCGAAGTTATTTTCCACGCGCAAGACCCCGCGAATCAAAAGTACACGCCGAGCGGAACGACGAACGAAAAGGGCGAAGCGCAAATCAAGACTTACGGTTTCGAAGGCGTCCCGGCGGGCGAATATAAAGTTACCGTTACGAAGCTCGTCATCGAAGAGGGCGAACTCGTCGTCGCCGAAGACGGTTCCGAAAGCGTCGAAGGCGGTTCCGAATATCAAGCCGTCGACGCGGAATATCGCGACGTGAACACGACGCCGTTGTCGATTACCGTTACCGACCCGATGACCGAAGTCCCGACCTTCGACGTCGGTTCCGCGGTTAACCAAGAAATGGACGGCGCCATGTGATTCGCGCTTTGTTCGAATAACGAACAATTTTGAACGCGAAAAACCGACGAACGCCGAGCGCGCTTTTTCGAAAGCGGCTCGGCGTTTCGCGTTTCTTGCGGCGGTAAGACGCGGACGCGGCGGAAAACGAGCGGATTGGGCGAATTGGGTAAAGTCGGTAAAGTCGAGAAAACGGCGAAAGGAAGCGCTTTACGCGGTTTTGCGACCGATAAAGAGGCCGAGGACGCCGAACGTCATCGGGATTCGGCGCGGTTCGGCGATTCCGTTGCGGCGCATGTAGTCGAGGACTTCGTCCGGCGAGTCGAACGCGTCGACGCTTTCCGGGAGGTAGCGGTA
The DNA here is from genome assembly GCA_045545275.1 of Thermoguttaceae bacterium. Classification (GTDB taxonomy): domain Bacteria; phylum Planctomycetota; class Planctomycetia; order Pirellulales; family Thermoguttaceae; genus RUG369. Next base: position 12,809 of record JAZQAP010000191.1, read on the forward strand.
CGCGTCGGAGCGGTTTTTTGCGATCGTTTGCCCGATTTTCGGCAGAATCCGATGAAAATAGAAACGGAAAATCGGCGCGAAAATCGGAAATTTCGTCGGCGAAAACTCCAAAATCGCGACGATTCCGCCCGGACGGCAAACGCGAATCAGCTCGGCGACGCCGCGTTCCGGGTCGATCATGTTGCGGAGCCCGAACGAGACGGTCGCCGCGTCGAAACGGTTCGCTTCGAACGGCAAGTTCAAGCCGTCGCCTTCGAGAAATTCGACGCCGGGCGCTTTTTTCCGCGCCAGTTCGAGCATCTGCGGAACGAAGTCGACGCCGACGGTTCGGAGCGACGCCGCGAACGGTTTGCGCTCGAATTGGCGCCGCTCTTCGATTACGACGTCGCCGGTGCCGGTCGCGACGTCGAGCGTTTCGACGGTTCGCGCTTGCCTATCTTCGCCGGTTTCGCTAAATTCCGCGTCCAAACGCTGAAAAACTTCGCGAACGAGCCGCCGTCGCCAACGCGGCGCGAGCCCGACGGAAAGCAGGTTGTTCAAAAAGTCGTATTTCGGCGCGATTTCCCCGAACATTCCGCGGACGCGTTCGGGCGTTTTGTCGACGGTCGGTTTCTTCGCGGTCATCGGCGGGCCTTTCCAATCTTGAATTTGACGTTATACTAAAGAGAAGCGGTCGCGTCGGTCGAAAAAACGATTGCGACGCGACCATTATAACGAATTTTCCGACGTCGACCAGTTGGCGGGCGGCGTTTTCGGACGATTTTGCGAAATTTAGGAGTTTTCGATATGACGAAAAAACGCCTCGACGTTTACGCTCTTCCGGAACTTGCGCCGGAGTTGCCGCCGGACGGCGCGTCGGTCGCGATCGACGTGTTGCGCGCGACGACGGTTGTCGCGACGGCGCTCGCGTCCGGAGCGGAGAAAGTCGTTCCGTTCCGAACGGTCGACGAGACGTTCGCGGCGAAGAAAGCGATTCTCGAAAGCCGCCCGGACGCCGCGGGCCGAATTTTGCTCGGCGGCGAGCGGAAGGGGCTCCCGATCGAAGGGTTCGACCTCGGCAACTCGCCCGACCTTTACGACGAAGCGACGGTTCGCGGGAAAACGCTCCTCTTCACGACGACGAACGGGACGAAGGCGATTTTGCGTTGTCGCGGCGTCGTCTTGACGGCGGCGTTCGTCAACGCGTCGGCGGTCGTCGAGCGGCTCTTGCGCGACGGTTTTTCGCAAATTTCGCTCGTTTGCGCCGGAACGGACGGTCAATACACGGAGGAGGACTTGCTTCTCGCCGGGCTCTTGGCCGACCGCTTGACGCTCGCGGAAACCGGGTTCGCGCTGAACGTTCAAGCGGAGGTCGCTCGGGAGCATTGGCGGCAAACGCGGTCGACGCCGCTGGTCGAATCGCTTTCGGCGAGTCGCGGCGGGCAAAACTTGAAGCGGATTCGGTTGTCGAAGGACGTCGCCGACGCCGCTCGGGTCGACTCGCTCGACGTCGTTCCGGAGTACCGCGTCGGAGAAATTCGCCTCGACGCCGCTTTTAAAGCCGGAAAATAAGCGTATAATAGACAACGATAAAAACGAACGAATCGCGAGCGTTCGCGGCGTTCGTCGAACAGAGCCGTCGAGGCGCGACGAAAAACGGGGCGACAAAGGGCGAAAAACGGAAAGAAACCGTTAAAGTCGCCTTAACCGTCAAGGTTTGAGCCGCTCTCGTCGACGGCGAGATAAACGGAAGGAAATTGAACGATGCGGATGGAAGACTTGGTCGCGCTTTGCAAACGTCGCGGCTTCCTGTTTCAATCGAGCGAAATTTACGGCGGCTTGAACGGTTTTTGGGACTACGGGCCGTTGGGCGTCCTCCTCAAAAAGAACGTGAAGGACGCTTGGTGGCAAGATATGGTCGTCGGGCACAACGAAATGAAAGTTCTGCCGGGCGCGCCGGGCAAATTCGAGATGGCCGGGCTCGACTGCACGATCATTATGCACCCGCAAGTTTGGAAATGCTCGGGCCACTACGACCTCTTCCACGACTTTATGATCGACTGCCGCGAATCGAAGCGCCGCTATCGTTTCGACCACGTTAAAGGCCGTTGGGTTTCCGGGCTCAAACACGGCGAAAACGGCGCTCCGGCGGAGCAAGTTAAGGTTTTCGTTACGACGCTCGAAACGGAAAACGTCCAAGACGCGCTCGACCAAGCGGCGTTGAAATATTTCGGCCTGCGCAAAAAAGACCTCGAAACGCTCGTTTGGGACGGCGACGTTACCGCGATTTCCGATTTCGAAACGCCGGACTTCTCGAACGTCGTCGGGCCGGACGCGAAACATGTCGGGACGCTGACCGAGCCGCGCGAATTCAACCTGATGTTCAAAACGATCGTCGGCGCCCTCGGGAGCGCGGACGACGCGTCGTTCCTCCGTCCGGAAACGGCGCAGGGCATCTTCGTCAACTTCAAGAACGTCGTCGACAGCGCCCGCGTTCGCGTTCCGTTCGGCGTCGCGCAAATCGGGAAGAGCTTCCGCAACGAAATCACGCCGCGCAACTTCACGTTCCGCAGCCGCGAATTCGAGCAAATGGAAATCGAATTCTTCTGCCGCCCGGACGAATCGGAGCAATGGTACCGCTTCTGGCGCGACCGCCGCTTCCAATGGTACGTCGACATGGGCCTCGCGGGCGAACGCCTCCGAATGCGCGAACACGACAAAGCGGAGCTGGCGCACTACTCCGTCGGGACGGCGGACATCGAATACGCGTTCCCGTTCTTGCCGGAAGGCGAGTTCGGCGAATTGGAAGGCGTCGCGCACCGCGGCGATTTCGACCTTCGTTCGCACTCGGAAGGGAAGCTCGTCCGCGAGGGTAACGATCTCGTTCTCGAACGCGACGCCAGCGGCGCTCCGAAATGGCGCGGGAGCGGGAAAGACCTCTCGTATTACGACGACCTCCGCAAAGAACGCTTTATTCCGCACGTGATCGAGCCGAGTTCCGGCGCCGACCGCGCGACGCTGGCGTTCCTCTGCGAAGCGTACAACGTCGACAAAGCGCCGACGTCGGAAGCCGGCAAGGAAGAAGAGCGCGTTTACTTGAAGCTGCACCCGCGTCTGGCTCCGGTGAAGGCGGCGGTTTTCCCGCTCGTCAAAAAGGACGGGATGCCGGAAGTCGCGTCGGAAATTTACGGCGAACTCAAGAAAAAGATGTCGGTTCAATACGACGAAAAGGGCGCGGTCGGGCGTCGTTATCGCCGTCAAGACGAAATCGGGACGCCGTTCTGCATCACGGTCGACGGTCAAACGCTCCAAGACGGCACGGTTACGCTCCGCAACCGCGACACGCTGGAGCAAACCCGCGTCAAGAAGGACGATTTGGTCGCCGAACTGGAAGGCCGTATTAACGGCTGAACCGTCGACGGTCGAACCGTTGAAAACGCCGCGTCGCGCTTCCGATCGACGCGGCGCGTTTTCTCGACTCTTTCGCAACCTCGGCGCCGACGCAAAACCGCTCGGCGTCGGGGAGCGGTCGCGTTTTGCCCGTATGAAGCTAAAAGGAGTTTTCCGATGCAAACCCAAACGACGCTTATCCCGCTCGGCGAAAACGACCGCTTCGCCCTCGTTCTCGACCGCTCGACGCTCGACGCGTTGACCGTCGCCCCGAACGCGACCTTCGACCTCGAAATCGTCGACGGCGCCCTCGTCGTCCGCCCAAAACGTTCCGGCGTCAACCCGCGCCTCGCCGACGCGCTCGAAGCGGTCAACCGCCGACACGCCGACACGCTTCGGGAGTTGGGCCAATGACCGCCGGGCCCCAATTCGAATTTTTAACCGTCGACGACGTTCTCGCGATCGCCGCCGACCAAGTCGAGCGGTACGGCGGAGCGTTTGGCGTCCGCGACTTTGGCCTCTTGGAGTCGGCGGTTTCGGCTCCGCTCGCGACGTTCGGCGGCGAATACCTTTATCGCGATCTTTGCGAGTTCGCGTCGGCGTATCTTTTCTCGCTTGCGAAAAACCATCCGTTCGTCGACGGCAATAAGCGAACCGCGACCGCCGCCGCGCTCGTTTTTTTGCGCTGGAACGGTTTCGACGTCGCGCCGGGCCCGGAGTTGACGCGAACCGTTTTGGGCGTCGTCGAAAACCGAATCGACAAAACGGAACTCGCCGCGTTTTTGCGTTCGCGTTTGATTCCGCTTCCTTAGACGAACGCCGTCGAAGCGCGGACGTTTTTCACCGGCGCCCGGAGGAACCGATATGCCGCCCAAACCGCTTTCTTACGAAGAGTGGTTCAAAATAATCCGCCTTTTTATGTCCCCTTTCTATACGCAGACGCAATGCGACGAGTTCGCGCGGCGTTTAGCGGAACTTTTCGTCTATACGACCGCCGAACGCTTGACCGACGAACGCGTCGAATATTTTTGTTCGGGCGTTACAAGTCTCTGTAATTTAGTTTTCGAAGAGGCCCGACGGATTCCGGACGAAAACTTGGTTACTCGCTTCTTTGGCGCGATACCGCGACCTCAAGCGGCGCAGGAGGTTATGGTTCACGTTTTCCAATTTATTGGCCGCAATTTACTGCCGCTCAAAAGGAGTTTGGCGAAATCGCCGATTTTTTATCGTATGATTTGCCGACTGCTCGGCGATCCGCAAACCGGCGTCGCTCGCAACACAATTCTTCGCGATCTCTTGCCGAAAACCGGGCGCGGCGACGGGATCGACTTTGCCGCGTTGTTGCAAGAGCCTAATCTTCGCGAGTATTGCTTTACCGCGTTGCGACGCTTAAAAGACGGGCGTTTCGTCCGCGAAGCCGAAGCGATCTTAGCGAACGCTCCGGACGACGATCCGTGCTTGCGCCAAGCGTTGCGGCGTTACCTCGACCTTTTCGCCGCCCCGCAAAACGAACCGCCGTCCGAACCGCTCGGTTGAGCGAACGCGTCGCGACCAACGGAAACGGAAACCGAGTTCGCGCGGTAGCGCGG
>JAZQAP010000192.1:0-5156 GCA_045545275.1 Thermoguttaceae bacterium
ATTTTCCTATTAAAAATAAATGTTTGGCTTTCGCCTCCTTTCATTTCAAGGCGTTGAAGCGAGGGTACCGACGTTCGAACTCCGCGTCCGAGATACGCAACCATTCCGGCATATTCGGCGTTTGCTCGCTTTGAGTTTTTAACATTTGTTCCAGCTTTGACGGCGTTTCGCGAACGAGCCCGCAAAGCGGTTCGTTTTTGCGCATTTGCATCTGGCTTAAATACATCCAGTAACGTTGCGCGGCGGACTCCGGTAGAATTCCCAAGGCTTTAGCGCGGTAAATCAACGCCGACATCGAAAGTTTCCACTTTCCCTTTAACATTTTGAGTCGTTCGAAGTCGGGACGTTGTTTCAGATCGGGCGCGACGTCTTTGGCGGGCGCCAACAATTCCGCCGCGAACTTGTTGGCCTCGTCTTCCGCTTTTTTGTCGGGGAACGCGTCGCGGTGCAAAAGCGCGTGGCCAAGTTCGTGCGCAAGCGTAAAACGAATACGGTCGGGCGAAAAGGCTTCGTTCGAATTCAAGACGATGCATACAAGATCGGTTTCGACGTCGAGGCGGACGAAGAAAGCGTCGAGCAGGTCGGTTCCAAAATCGAACTCGAGAACGACGACGCCGTTTTGTTCCAGCAAGTCGATAAAATTATCGATAGGCCCCTTCGGAACGTTCCAAAATCGACGAAGCGCAACGGCGGTTTCTTCCGGCGTTTTTTGACGTTCGATAAGACGAGAACAAAGACCCGTTTCAGCGGCGAGGCGCAGAACGTCGAGAAGACGCAAACGTGCGTCCGCCTCGATCATCGAACGGACGCGAGCGGGCGCGGCGGCGCGTTTGCGGTGAAAAATCAGCCCCGTCGGAATTTCCGCCGTTTCCTGACGAAAGAACTCGATAGGTAGGTCGAAGGTTTCGGCGATACGCTCCTGCATCGGCGCAGGCGGCTCGACGGCTCCGCGTTCATATTTGCTTAACGCGGCCTGTTTGACGGCGAGACGTTCGGCGAGGAACGTCTGCGACCAGCCGCGACGTTCGCGCTCAAGTTTCAAGAGCGACGCGTTGAATGCGGTATGCATAATTTCCTCTTAGCGGTGAAGCGAAACGATGTAAACAATCTTAACGCCGTAATTATACGAGTCTAGATAAGCGGCGTCAAGCGTTTAACGTCAAAAAAATGGAATTTTCCTTAAAATTATTCCTAGATTCCATTCTTTTTTTTATTCTTGAACGCGAACTTTATTGTACGCGGTTTTTTGACGACGTCAAGTAAAAAAAGAGGAGCCGCGAATTTTTGGCGAAAAAAACGAAAAATACGGACGTAAACTTGTAAAAAGCGCCGTTAAGATTCCCCTTGAATCGATATTGACGAACTTAGCGATTTATTTTATCCTTTCGGCGGAATTTTAGTAATTTGCTTGGGATTTTCCGTTTCAAGGTTAACGTTTGGAATTAAAATTGACAACAGCCTTGGCAAAAACGCGTTTCCTATCCGTTCCAACGTTTAACCGGCGTCCGTTAAAAGAACGAAAATGAAAATTACTTCGTTGAAACTGAAAAACTTTCGATGTTTTCAAGATTTTGAAATCGATTTTCATACGAACGCCGACTCCGACGGCGGGCTTACCGTTCTCGTCGCCAAGAATGGGGAAGGGAAAACGTCGATTCTCGACGCGATCAATATCGCTTGGGGAACGTTTATCGGCGCGACGCCCGAAACGAAGGGCGCGGGATTTAAAAAATCGGACGCGACCCTAATTTTCTCGGACGAATTGGGGGAAATGACCGAAGCGGGACGACCGGAATTGTCGGCGGTGTTTGTCGGGATTCCGATGGCGAACGCGCTGCAGACGTTCGAGGATTTTCCGGTAACGATTAAGCGAAATTTAACCGCGTCCGAAACGAAAGCAACGACGACCGTAAAAGACGCGCGACCGCTCGCCGATTACGCGAAAATGCTGTTGGCGCGGCAGGCGGAAAACGACGTTTGGCCGGTCGTCGCATATTACGGCGATAGTCGGCTTTGGGCCGACGTTGTGATGACGCGTCAACATCTTTCTAAAGCGTTGGCGTTAACACGAAAATACGGATACGCCGACGCGACGAATCCGAAGTCCGGATATCGCGAGTTTAACGTCTGGTTTACCGGGATCGCGTATCTGTTTCAGGTGGAAAAACTGAAAAAAGCGACGGAGCCTAAAAAGTTTGACCCCGTCGCGTTCGAACGATATCGGACGTTGTACGAGAATATTCAAACGGCGCTCCGCAAGGCGTTGGAGCCGTCCGGATGGAACGAGGTCGATTGCAACGGCGTCGACGAAATTTACGCTTGGAACGAGGAGCGACGCCAAGCGATCGGCGTTTCGCAGTTGAGCGCGGGCGTTAAAATCGTGATCGGTCTCGTCGCCGATATCGCGTATCGTTGTTGCAAACTGAACCCGCATTTGAAGGCGGAAACGTTGACGCAAACGCCGGGAATCGTTCTTATCGACGAAATCGATTTGCACCTGCATCCGTCTTGGCAACAGCGGATTCTGCCGATTTTACAGGAGATTTTCCCGAAAATTCAGTTTATCGTTTCGACGCATAGCCCGCAAGTCGTTTCCTCGGTTCCGAAAGAGTGCGTGCGAATTATCGACGGCGGGGAAACGGTTTTGAGCGATCGACAAACGCAGGGCGTCGAGGCGCAAGAAGTCTTGCAAGAAATTTTCGGAACGCAAGCGGCGCCCGATTGCGACGAGTATGTAATTAAGCTAAACGATTACGCTCGAATGGAAGCGCGAGACGAGGCGGATTCGCCGGAAGGGCAAGCGCTTTACGCCGAACTTGCGGCGCATTATGGAAAGACCTATCCGCCGTTGCAACGCATTCAAATTCACAAGAATTTTGTCGCGCGTCGTAAGAAAGAGGGCGAGCGCAATGCATAAATTCGAACGAGGCGAAGAGCCGGAGGGGTTGAAAAAAGCGCGCAAACAAAGGCGAAGTTGGGACGAATTTGCGAAAACGTCGGCGCGCGGCGAGCTTGCCAAATGTCTTTACGAGCGTCAAGATCGACGCTGCGCTTATTGCGATATGTCGATTAAAACGCTTGAAGACGGGCATATCGAACATTTGGAACGCCGAAGCGACGCGCCTAATCGCGCTCTCGATTGGGAGAATCTGTTCTTTTCGTGCCGCCGTCAAGATTCGTGCGGAATTTATAAGGACGCGAAGTTTAAGGAGCCCGTAGACTCTCGACGGATAGTCGACCCGTCCAAAGAAGACCCGCTCGAATTCTTTACTTATACGGAAACCGGCGAAATGATTGCCGACAAGCGCGACGACGAAAAAGCGGAGACGACGATTAAGGTCTTTAATTTGAACGCGCAACGATTAAAAAACGCGCGAAGTAGAGCGTATCGGAACGCGATTATTTTTTTGAAAAATTACGATAATTTAGGTGAAAATCCGTCGGAAGAAGCAGTCGAGGAATTTCTTGACGATTGGCGAAACGAAGAGTTTTTTTCGTCGCTTTTTCGTTGCGTTTTGAAACGTTGACTCGTTAGAGCGCGTAATCTTTGACATAATAATCGAGCGTCGAGCGGGGAACCGGTCGACGTTTTTTTGCGTCCGGGCGGCGAACGGTCGGGCGTCAAAATATCTTATCTTGTTTGAGCGAGCGACTTGCAAGCCGCCGTCAAGTCGGGGGAGAAGAAGAGTCGTTCCCGTTCGACGCGCTTCTTGGCGACGCTGTAACCGACGTCGATTAGCGTCGACGACGCGCCGTCGTAAATCTTGCGAATCTCTTCCGCGTCGTCGTAAGAAACGAGCCAAGGCGACGTTACGTTCTGAAAAATCGCGTCGCGCAAGCGGCGATGATCGGCTTTGTTGAACGCTTGACGGTAAAGACGCGCGCCTTGCCGGAAATAAGGCGGGTCGAAGTAAACGAACGTCTTGTCGCGTCGAAACTTAGGAAGTCGACGCTCGACGAACGACGTCGCGTCGTCGCAATAAACGCGGATTTGCCGCCGCTTTTCCGCGATCGCCAAGACGCGGCGCGACGCCGTTTCGCGATTGAAGCGATCGTCGAGTTTCCAGCGTCCGGATTGACTCCAACCTCCGATAGGCCCGGCGGTTGCGATTCCGGCTCGGCTTGTTCGGTTGAGGTAGAAAAACGCGAAACCGAGTTCAAAGGAAAGGCGCGTCGAGCGTTCGGCGTAAATCCGCGCTTGCCGCTCTCGTTCGTCAAGGTCGAGCGGAACCGTTCGAATCGCGTCGACGAAACGCTCCGTCTCGTTCAAAATCGCCGTCCAAAACGACGCGACCGCTTTGTCGAAGTCGTTTAAAACGAGCTTATTAACGCTGTTTTGAAAAAGGAGCGTTAAGCCCGCGCCCGCGCCTCCGGCGAACGGTTCGACGAAAACGGCGTCGTCGCCGAAGCCCGCCGACTTCATTATCGCGGCGATCGTCGGCGCAAGTCGGGCTTTTCCTCCGGGATAACGAAGCGGCGAAATCGGAAACATTGCGAAACCTTGCGATGATTGGGGTTGGGGCGTTTGCTTTTTTCTTTCGCGATTTTTTGCGTCGAACTTGAAGGCGGTCGCGCCGGAAAATTTTTCGAAATTTTTGGAGAATTTTGCGAATAAAACGCGGGCGTCGCGGCAATATTAACGGCGTCGAGGGCGCGACGTCGGAGCGGCGGGAGCGCTCGAAAGGTGAAAAAGGGAACGCGATAAAGGGAACAATATGAGCGTTTACGAAGGTTATGCAAGTCGAGAAGAGGCGATGAACGCCATCGCGGCGGAACTCGCGGTCGAGAAAGACGCGGACGGGAAGGAAACGTTTCGCTTGCCGAATCGCGAGGCGGATTCGCTCCGCGAAAAACTCAAAGCCGAGACGGCGAACGCGCAGGCGCAAGTCAAGAAACGGCAAGAGCTGCAAACGAAATACGACGAGCTATCGAAAGAGCGCGAAAAGGAGCTGATCGAGCTGAACGAGTTGCGACGCTCGAACCCGACCGACTTGCGCGAAACGCTTCAAAAGTACGTCGACGAAACGAGCGCGTCGCGAACGAAGATCGCCGAGCTGGAAGCGGAGTTGGAACCGTTGAAAAAAGAGAACTTAGCGTTCCGCGAACGGCAGGAGCGCGAGAAAATCGAAGAGGCGCTCGTCGCCGCCGCCCGGAAG
>JAZQAP010000193.1:0-5936 GCA_045545275.1 Thermoguttaceae bacterium
CGACCCGCTCGCGCCGACGATTACCGTTCGAACGTCGCCTTCGTCGGAAAAAGCGGAAGAACCGAAAGACGCGGAAAATTCGGAAGAAAACGCCGAGTCGACCGACGACGAACCGTTCGACCTCGGCCCGCGCGTCCTCGACGACGAAACGCTCGAAAAGAACGACCAAAAAGGAGACGACTTCTTCAGCGGCGATCTCTTCGGCGACGACCCGATCGACGAAAAAACGGACGAAAACGGCAAAACCGACGCGAAAAAAGCCGACGCGCCGAAAACGCCGTCGAAAAAATGACCGCGACGCGGCCTCGCGACGCCCCGCTTTTCCTCTCGCTCGCCCGCTCTTCGAAACGTTCGAAGGGCCCCGACGGAGCGCAAACGGGGCGCGAAGGTCGCTTTATGCGGATTTTGCGGAGAAAAATTTCGTTTTTCCGACGAAAAAGCGGACTTTTCCTTGACGCGGAACGGAAAAACGGTTAGCATAGAGGATAGCGAAGAGTTTTTTCGCGCGGCGCGCCCAAAGTCGGCCCGGCGTTCGTCGAACGGACGGACGACGGCGACAAGCGCGCGGCGACGGAACCGGCGAACGCCCCCGACGTCTTCTCGGACGCTCGGGTCGACGCGCCGTTCCCCGTTTCGCCTTGTTAACAATTTTTTCCCTTTATCTATTAATAAGGACAAAACGGCGCCCGACGACGCGTCGAAAAAACTCGCGAACCGACGAACTTTTTTCCGAAACGAATCGAAGCAGGTTGAATATGGAATTTTTAAACGGCAATACCGTTGGCATCGACTTGGGCACGACTTTCTCGACGTTGGCGATCGTCGACAACGAAGGCGAACCGACGCCGATTCCGAACGAAGACGACGAGGTCGAAACCGCAAGTATCATCCTTCTCGCGGAAAGCAAACACGTCATCGTCGGCCCGAACCGCAGTCGCGCCGCGATGGAAGACCCGGAAAACGTCGTCGAACGGATTAAGCGTCAAATGGGCGTCGGCTACCACCGCACCTTCGACGGTCAAGACGTTACGCCGGAATTCGTTTCGTCGCTGATTCTCCGCAAGCTGAAGCAAGACTGCGAACGCCGCTTGGGCCCGATCGCGAACGCCGTCATCACGGTTCCGGCGTACTTCAACGACACGCGCCGCAAAGCGACGCAAGACGCCGGGCGCATCGCCGGGCTGAACGTCGTCAGCATCATCAACGAACCGACCGCGGCGGCCCTCACCTACGCTTGGCACCGCAACCACTTGGGTCGCGCCGACCACACCGAAACGCACCGCATCCTCATTTACGACCTCGGCGGCGGGACGTTCGACTCGACGGTCGTCGAATACTCGTCGAACTCCTTCCACGTCGTCGCGACCGACGGCGACGTCAAGCTCGGCGGCGTCGACTGGAACGACCGCCTCGCCGACTACGTTTGCGAAAAATTCCAAGAAAAATACAACGTCAACCTGCACCAATTCCCGAAAACGATGCAGATTCTCCGCAACGACTGCGACGTCGCGAAGATTATGTTGACCGACCGCGAAAACGCGTCGATTTCCGTCCGCCACGAAGGCAAATCGCTTAGCGTTCCGGTTTCGCGCGAACTCTTCGAGAACCTGACGTACGACCTCCTGCAACGCACCGCCGACACGACCGAATACGTCGTTCAATCGGCGCGACTGACGTTCGACGACCTCGACGCGATCGTTCTCATCGGCGGTTCGACGCTGATGCCGCAGGTGCCGGCGATGCTCGAAAAGTTAACCGGCAAAAAGCCTTACATCCACGAAGACTTGAATCCGCACACCGCCGTCGCGCGCGGCGCCGCGATTCACGCCGCGATCCTCGAAGCGCAGTACAATAAAGAAAACACGCAGTTGAGCGAACGCGTCCGCAAAATGCTCGAAAACGTTCGCGAAGAAGACGTCAACTCGCACGGCCTCGGCGTCGTCGCGACCGACCCGGCGACGAAACAAATCATTAATCACATCATGATTTCGCGCAACACGACGTTGCCGTACTCGATTTCGAAAACGTTCCAAACGAACAAAGACGGTCAAACCCGCGTCAGCGTTCAAGTAATGGAAGGGGACGCTCCGGACCCGACCGCTTGCGCGCTCCTCGGCAAATGCCGCGTTCTCTTCCCGGAAGGGCTCGCCAAGGGCACGCCGATCGAAGTTACCTACTCCTTCGACAAAGCCGGGCGCATCTCCGTTTCGGCGCGCGAAAAACTGACGAACCGCGAAGCGAAGATCGAGATCGAACGTCGCGGCGTTCTTTCCGAGGCGGACCTCGAAAAGTTCATTCAACTCGCCGATCAATACTCGATCGAGTGATTTCGGCTTAACGCCCGTTCGACGCGCCTCCGCTTTCGCTCGCCGTTTCCCCCGTTTTGTCGGACGCGGCGAAGGCGGCGCGCGCGTCGCGGCGTTTTTTACGTTAAACTTTCCCTAATTCCCCCCTTTAATTCTTGCGACGTTGCGAAACGTCGAAGGAGTTTGCGAATGCGCGCGATCGTCGCGACCGTTTTAAGCGGCGCTCTACTCGGCGTCGGCGTCGGCGTCGGAGTCGGCAAAATCCAATCGCAAAGCCGCTTTTGGACGCCCCAAATGGAAATCAACGCGACGGTGAAAGCGGCGACCGACGCCGTCGCGAACGCCGGTTCTTCCAACCCCGTCGCCCCCGCCGAGCAAAGCGGCCCGCGCGTCGAGGTTCTCGAAACGTCGTTCGACTTCGGAATCCTCGAAAAGAGCGCGGCGAACGAAAAGGGCGAGCATCCGTTCAAGATTAAAAACGTCGGCGACGAAACGCTGACGCTCGCGAACGGCGGCAAAGGCTGTTTCTGCACCGATTTTGAAATTTCGCACAAATCGCTCCGCCCCGGCGAAACGGCGACGGTTCTTTTCAAATGGGACGCGGCGCGCTCCGGCGGCGTCTTCAACCAAGGCGTTCGCGTTTTGACGAACGACCCGAAAGCGCCGGAAGTCGACTTCGCCGTTCGCGGGCTCTACACCGCGCCGATCGTTTGCGAACCGAACGAAATTTCCTTCCAAAACGCTTCGGCGACGGCGGAAACGACGCGCGCCTTCCGTCTTTTCGGTTTCGAACACAACGACGACGGAACGCCGTTCCCGTTGGAAATCCTCGGCGTCGAGGTCGCGGACTCCGCCCGTCTCGAATTCAAAATCGAGAAAGCCGACCTCGCCGAATTGACCGATAAAGAACGCGAACACAACCTTTTCGCGAACACGACGAATCTGTTCAAAGGCGTCGCGACGCTCAAGCCCGGCATGCCGCAGGGCGCGTTCCAAGAAATTGTTCGCGTTCGCACGAACAGCCCGAAAACGCCGGTTTTAGAAATCGTCGTCGGCGGGCAAGTCGCCGGGAACGCGGTTCGTCTCTCCGGTCGTCAATACGACGCCAAAGGCACCGGTTATCTTCTCCTCGACGCCGTCTCGAGCCGTGAAACGACCGAAGCGCAACTCCGCCTGACGATTCAAGATAAAATTTTGACGAACGCCGAGACGGTGCGCGTCAAGAGCGTTCGCCCCGCTTGGCTGGAAGTCGAATTCCAATACCCGCCCGAAGAACTCCAAAAATCCGCCGCGCCGGTGCGAATGGTCGACGCGATCGTCCGCGTCCCCGCCGGTTCCCCGCAAGGCGCCTTTATGGGCCCGAGCAAAGAGCAACTCGGCGAAATCGTCTTCGCCGTCGGCGAAACGCCCGAAACGACGCAAGAAATCGTTCTTCCGGTGCGCTTCGCGGTCGGCCCGTAAACGAAACGAGCGACGCCCCCCTTTTTAAAGGACGCGTTTGCGGTAAAATAGGGAAACGTCGAATCGCGGCGGGGGGCCCGGCCGTTCGTTTCCCTCGCTCGACCGCGTTCCGAACGTCGCGAACGTTTTCGAACACGAAAATTAAATATTATCCAAGAATCCAGAACGCGCGTTTTCGACGCCGTTCCCGTTTTTTCAACCTTGAGTCGACGACGCGTTTTCCGCGCCGTCAAGTCGGTTAAACGTTAAAAATGCAAAACAACGAGCAAAATCTCAACGCCGAACAAGCCGCGTCCGCGGTCGAACCCGTCCAACAAGCCCAACAACCCGCCGACGCCGCCGCGCCGTCCCCGCTCGCCACTTACGAAGCGATGAACGCGGACGCTCCGGTCGTCGACGCGAGCGTCATCGAAGAACGCGTCAAACGAGCCGGCGGCGAACGCAAGTCGCCGCTCGGCGCGATCCGCGACGAAAACAAACGTCGCCGCGAAGGCGAAAACCGCGACGGCAAAGACGGTAAAAAAGACGACAAACGTCGCGAACGCCGCGAACGTCCGACCGCCGCGCCGCGCGGCCCGCTCTCGTCCGTTCCGACGCCGAACCGTCGCGCCCGTCTTTCGGACGACCTCGAAGACGAATTTAACGCGCTCTTGAGCGGCGAATCGCTCGACTCGTTGATGAAAAACGACAAAGCGAACGTCGGCGCCGAAACGCTCGAAGAAGGAACGAAAGTCCGTTGCCGCGTCGAAGCCGTCCAACGCGACTCCGTTTTCGTCGACGTCGGCGGGCGCGAACACGGCCTTATTCCGCTGAAACAATTCCCGGAAGACGCGCAACCGACGGTCGGTCAAGAGTTTGAAGCGGTCGTTTCCCGTTTCAACGCCGACGACGGCGTTTACGAAGTTTCGCTCCCGTTGGCTGCGGCGGAAGTCGGCGACTGGCTCAGCCTCACCGTCGGCGCGATCGTCGAAGCGCGCGTTACCGGCGTCAACAAAGGCGGGCTCGAGTGCGAAGTCGGGCGACTCCGCGGCTTTATGCCGAACGGTCAAATCGCGCCGTTCTTCGTCGAAAACGCCGAACAATTCGTCGGCGAACGTTGGAAGTGCGTCGTTACCGAAGTCAATCCGGAGCGCCGCAACTTGGTCGTCAGCCGCCGCGTCCTGATGGAACGCGAACGCGAAGAAATGCGCGAAAAGACGATGGCGGAACTCGAAGTCGGTCAAACTCGCGACGGTCTCGTCCGCAAGATCATCAACGTCGGCGCGTTCGTCGACCTCGGCGGCGTCGACGGTTTCCTCCCGGTCTCCGAAATGAGCTGGGGTCGCGTCTCCGACCCGTCCGAAGTCGTCAAAGAAGGCGAACGCATCAACGTTATCGTTACCAAAATCGATCTCGAACGGAACCGCATTTCCCTCTCGTACAAAGACGCGGGGAGCGATCCTTGGAAGAAGATCGACGAAACGTTCGTCGAGGGCGACAAAGTTCGCGGCCGCGTTACGAACCTGATGGCGTTCGGCGCGTTCGTCGAGTTGGCGCCGGGCGTCGAAGGGCTCGTTCACATCAGCGAAATTTGCTACAAACGTATCGCGCAAGTTTCGGACGCGCTCCAAGTCGGCGATTTCGTCGACGTTCAAATCCTTTCGATCGACCGCGAAAAACGCAAGATTTCCTTGTCGATCAAGCGTTTGACGCCCGACCCGCGCGAAGAAGCGAAACGTCAACGCGACGCCGAAAGCGCCCCCGGGGAAGCCGCCGCCGAAGCGCAAGCGGAAGCCGAAGCCGCCGCCGTTCGCGAACGCATCAAGAAAAACCGTCCGAAGGGCCCGCTCAAGGGCGGTCTCTCGAACGCCGGCGACAATCCGTTCGGTTTGCACTTCTAATCGAACGGCGACGCGAAAGGAAAGTTTGCCCCGGGTCGACGCGTTGGCGTCGGTCTTCGGAAGCGCGCTCCCAACTCGACTCGAAATCTAACAACGATTTCGAATCGGAAACTAAGTTTTGAGCCCAAAATCGATTTCGAGTCGGAAAACATGCAAATAATGAAGTTAAGTCCGTAGGTAACGGAATGACATTCAAGAGAGATTTATACGGAGAAAGGGACATATTATGCGGTATTTCCCATCTTAGCGAAAGTATTGCCGTAAGAATGCGTAAAAAAGGTGTAAAATG
>JAZQAP010000194.1:0-9306 GCA_045545275.1 Thermoguttaceae bacterium
ACCGTCAAATTTTTCAAAATTTTTTGCTTTTTCCCGTTATTTTCGCGTTTTTGCTTTTATAGTTGGCTGGTAGGCGCTTGACAAGGCGCTAAAATTATACACGGCGCGGCGGACGTCGAGGAAATTTTGCCAATTTTTTCGACTTTTTGAAAATTGGACGCGACGGCGGCGGTCGCGCTCGGCGATTTTTAAAACGTCGGCGGTTCGGCGCGACGAAAAAAGGAACGTCGAAGCGAAAAGAAGGAAAGTTTCGCCGAAATCGTTTGAACGAACGAACACGCTTGCGGTTGG
Source organism: Thermoguttaceae bacterium (assembly GCA_045545275.1). Taxonomy (GTDB): domain Bacteria; phylum Planctomycetota; class Planctomycetia; order Pirellulales; family Thermoguttaceae; genus RUG369. Next base: position 292 of record JAZQAP010000194.1, read on the forward strand.
CGTTTTGGGATTTATCGTTTTTGAAACGGTTTCGAGGAAGGAAATTCAAATGTTGGTGCTTTCGAGAAAAAAGGGCGAGAGCGTCGTCGTCAACGGCAATATAACGATCGTCGTCGTCGACGTTCGCGGCGATAAGGCGCGCATTGGGATCGAAGCGCCCGCCGACGTCGCCGTTTATCGGAGCGAGGTTTTGGCGAAAAGCGCGGCGGCTAGCGAAAGCGGCGAGGCGGCGAAAGGCGGCGAAATCGACGTCCCGCAAACGTCGCGCAAGACGAAAAACGTTGGAGAAACGCCAAGGCGCGGAAAATTGGGGGACGGTCGCGGAGCGAGAAAAAAGACGGTCGCGCCGTCCGCCGAAAAGCGCGAAAGCGCGGTCGAAACGCTTTATCTTTCGAGCGAGTCCGAAGCGTATCGACGTTGCGACGCGGCGGAAGAGACGTCGGCGTCGAGCGAACGCGACGCGGCGAACGTCGGGTTCGAAACGGTCGAAACGGAAAACAACGTAAAATAGGCAAAATCGGAGGTCGGCGAAACGGCGGTAAGCGGCGGTTCGTAAAAACTTGCGCTCGAACGGCGTTGCGTAAAAACGTAAAAAACGTTAAAATCGAAAAAGTTTGAGCGGAATAACGACCGAACGCGTCGCGCTTTTAACGAAACGGCGGATAAACTCGACTCGAAACGAGCGACTTTCGGCGTTTTGGGGCGGCGAACGCTTGTCGGAGAGCGAACAAAGACGACAATATTAAGAAACGCTCGTTCAAACGGACGGCGTTTCTTATTTTTTTGGACTAAACGGGATTAAGCGCGAGCCGAGCGGCCGCGTCGGGGGGAAAAATGCGCGAAAATGCGGAAAACGCGTCGAGTTTAACGAATCGAGCGGCGGCGAAAAGCGTTTGGCGACGAAGAATCGCGGCGTTGGCGTTGACCGTCGTCGGGGCGTTTTTTAGCGAGGCGGCGGCTCGACCGGTCGCGACGGCGCAAACTCGGCAAGGGGCGCAAACCGGGGCGACGGCGCAAACTCGGCAAACGACGCAAGCTCGGCAAACAGCGCAAACTCGGCAAGAGGTGCAAACAGGGACGACGGCGCAAACTCGGCAAGGGGCGCAAACCGGGGCGACGGCGAAAACTCGGCAAACGGGGCGAACCGGGGCGACGGAGAACGTTTTAAACTCGGTAAATTCGGCGAGCGGGGAAAGCGAGGGGGACGGCGGATTGAGCGCGGAGGCGGTGCGCTCCGGCGTCGACGGCGCGATCGCTTTTTTGCGTCAAAAACAGAAGCCGAACGGCGAATGGGACGAGTATCCGGGGTATCGGCCGGGGACGACCGCTCTTTGCGCGCTCGCGCTCTTGAGCGCCGGGCTCGACAAAGACGATCCGACGGTCGCGAAAGCGCTCGAGTTTTTGCGCGGTTTTTCGCCGAAAGAGCAAAATCAAACGTACCCGATTTCGCTGCAGACGATGGTCTTTTGTCTCGCCGACCCGGAAACCGACCGAGCGCGAATCGAAGCGAACGTCGCTTGGCTCGTCGAGCGGCAGCTGAAAACGTCGAACGAATACGACGGCGGCTGGTCTTACGTCGGAATCGACCAAGCGTCGGAACGGGCCGACAACTCGAACTCGCAGTTCGCCGTTCTCGCGCTTTACGAAGCGGAGCAAGTCGGCGTCGAGATCGACGAGGCGGTTTGGAAACGCGCCGAGAATTATTGGCTCCGAATGCAAAACGACGACGGGTCTTGGGGGTATCGCGCTTCGACGCTCAACCCGGAAGGGTTCCCGAGCGGATACGGAACCGGGAGTATGACCTGCGCCGGAATCGCGGCGTTGGCAATGACGTCCGGCGTTCGCGAGGCGGCCCGAGCGCGCGTCGAAGGGGACGATTTCGTTTGCTGTCAAGACGTCGAGGACGAGATCGCCGTCCGGATTTCGTCCGGGCTGAATTGGTTGGGAAAACATTTTAGCGCGCGAACGAACCCCGGTCGCGCCGCCGGAACCGACACGTACTTTTTTTATTATTTGTACGGACTCGAACGAATCGGGCGGCTGACCGCGAACCGTTTCGTCGGACGCAGCGACTGGTATCGCGAGGGCGCCGACGCTCTTCTTCGGCGCAAGGGAGCGTTTTCGCAATTTTGGAACGCGCAAAAAGATTTGGCCGGGAACAACTGCGTTTCAACGTCGTTCGCGCTCCTTTTCTTGTCGAAAGGGCGTTGGCCGGTTCTCGTTTCGAAGTTAAAATACGGGGACGGGGAAGACTGGAACGCTCATCCGAACGACTTGGCCCGGCTGACGCGCCGCGTCGAACGAGAGTGGAAGACGAATCTCGTTTGGCAAACGGTCGACGTTCGCCGGGCGACGCTCGACGACTTGTTGCAGACGCCAATTTTGTCGATTAGCGGAACGGAAACGCCTTTGCCGGAGGACGAAGAGGAAAAACGTCGCTTTATTGAAATGTTGCGCGGTTATTTGGAGCAAGGCGGCTTCATTTTTGCGGAGGCGATCGACGGCGACGTTTCGTTCGAGCGCGGTTTTCGGGAGTTGATCGCGGAAATTGCGGCGCAAGACGGCGGCGAACTGCGGCTGTTGGAGCCGGAACATCCGATTTGGACGGCGGAAAAAGCCGTCGCGCCGGAGCGGGCCCGCCCGATTTGGGGACTCGATTTCGGGTGCCGGACGAGCGTCGTTTTCGTTCCCGCTTATCGTCCGACGCCGGGAGCGAACGGCGGAGCGCCGAGCGTTTTCGACGACCGCCCGTCTTTGTCTTGCCTTTGGGAGGCGGCGAAACCGTTCGAACGGAGCGGCGGAAACGGGCGAAACGGCGAAGGCGGAGCGTCGGCGATTTCGGCGAACGCGGCGGCTGAAATCGAGACGGCGTTCGCGATCGGGCTGAACGTCTGCGCGTATGCGACGAACCGCGAAATGAAGTTTAAGGAGGAGATTCCCGCCGACGTCGCCGCCGAACTGGAGAAGACGAAGAACGTCCGCAACAGCCTCTTCGCGGCGATTCTCGAATGCGGGGGCGGTTCGAGTTGCGCTCCGCGAGCGATTCCGAACCTGATGAAGGCGGTTCGCGGTAATTTGGGGGTTCCGACGCAACTTTACGTTCCGCGAGCGTCGGCCAAGCGCGACGATTTGTTCGATTATCCGACCCTCTTTATGCACGGGCGGAACGCGTTTTCGTTCGGAAAAGAAGAAAGGGAACGATTACGTCTTTATTTTGAGCGCGGCGGATTTTTGTTCGCGAACGCCGTCGGCTCGTCGAAAAAGTTCGAGGAGGCGTTTTTGAAGGAGATCGCGGAGATTTTGCCGAACGCGGAGCTGGTCGACGTTCCGGTCGACGACCCGATTTTTACCGGGCGATACGGCGGTTTTAAGATCGAGACGCTGCAATATCGGACGCGAAAAGTCGAAAACGGACGGAAAACGACGGCGACCGTCGTCGAGGGGCCGCCGCGCTTGAAGGGCGTCGCGCTCGACGGGCGTTGGGTCTTGCTTTACTCGCCGGACGACGTCGCCTGCGCGTTGGAAAACGTCGCCGCGGCGAACTTCGACGGTTTGACGCAAAAAAGCGCGTTTCGGTTGGCGACGAATATTCTATTTTACGCGGCGGAGTCGTTCTAAATTTTATGTAGAAACATAGGGGTTGGGTGAAATAGGAGGTTTGCGTCGGATGCGTAAGCGTTTTGCCGCCCGAAGATAAAGAGCGGAGCGCGTTTTTTCGGCGGCAAAAACGTTAAAAAAGGGAATAAAGACGCGAATAACGAAGAAAAAGGAGAAAAATTGACGTCCCCTCCTTGCGCTTATTGCGTTTGGGGGTAAAATCGGTAAGATTAAAAGCAGGTTTGTACAGAGCCCGCTTTTCCGCCAAGTCGACCTTCGGGAGCGGACGCGCCGCCGAAAAACGTCGATTTTGTCAATATATATTAATAGCGCGTCGTTTTTGAAGAACGAGCGAAGTCAACGGACGCGGCTTCAAGCCGACGCGTCCCTTTCGAAACGAGCCGAGTCGTCCTATGTTTGAGTCCTTAACCGACCGATTAAGCGCCGCGTTCCGCGCGATGACGGGGCAAGGTCGCCTTACCGAATCGAATATTCGCGAGGGGATGAACCTCGTTCGCCAAGCGTTGCTCGAAGCGGACGCGAACGTCGAAACGACGCGCAAGTTCGTCGATTCCGTTCAAGAAAAGGTTCTCGGGCTCGAAGTTTCCCGCGCGCTGAATCCGACGCAACAAATTTTGAAGATCGTCAACGACGAGTTGATCGCGCTGATGGGCCCGGTCGACCATTCGCTTCCGGAAAAGAAGCCGTTCGCGACGATTATGCTTTGCGGGTTGCAAGGGTCGGGTAAAACGACGAGTTGCGGCAAATTGGGAAAACGCCTCTTGGCCGCCGGTCGCAAACCGATGTTCGTCGCCGCCGACTTGCAGCGTCCCGCCGCTATCGACCAGCTTGAAGTCTTGGGCGGTCAGCTCGGCGTTCCGGTTTTCGTCGATCGCGAATCGAAAGACCCGGTCGACGTTTGCCGCCGCGCGTTGAAAGAGGCGAAGGACAAGGGCGTCGACGTCGTTATCCTCGACACCGCCGGGCGTTTGCACGTCGACGAAGAGTTGATGGCGCAGCTGAACCAAATCGAGCGCAAAGTCCAGCCCGACCAAGTTTACTTCGTCGTCGACGCGATGACCGGGCAAGACGCGGTCAACAGCGCCAAGGCGTTCAACGACGCGCTCGAACTCGACGGCGTTATTTTGACGAAGCTCGACGGCGACGCTCGCGGCGGCGCGGCTCTTTCGGTCAAGTCGGTTACCGGCGTTCCGATCAAATTCATCGGCGTCGGCGAAACGCTCGACGCGCTCGAAGACTTCCATCCGGAACGGATGGCGAGCCGAATGCTCGGGATGGGCGACGTGATGACGCTCATCGAAACGGCGCAAGCGAAGTTCGACGAAGAAGAACTCCGCCGCCAACAAGAGCAAATGGAAAAGGGCGTCTTTACGCTCGACGACTTCCGCAAGCAAATGTCGCAAGCGAGCCGTCTCGGTTCGATGAGCAAGATTATGAGCTTCATTCCGGGGATGAGCCGCCTTAGCGGAATGCTCGGCGAACTGAACGTCGACCCGGACAAAGAAATGCGCAAAATCGGCGGGATCATCGACTCGATGACGCCGGAAGAACGCCGCCGCCCGGACATTATCGACTTGCGCCGCAAAAAGCGCATCGCCGCCGGCGCCGGGGTCGAAACGGCGCAAGTCAACGAATTGTTGAAGATGCACGAGCGCATGGCGACGATGGTCAAGAGCTTCTCGTCGATGGGAATGGGCGACCGAATGCGCGCGATGCAGCAAATGACGCAACAAGCGTCGGTCAATCCGTTCGGTATGTTCGGCCCGATGAAAAAGGGCTCGACCGGCAAACGCCTCACCCCGAAAGAACGCGCCGAGCAACGCAAACGTCTCGAAAAAGAGCGTCGCAAGAAGAAGCGCAAGTAAAAAGCCGACGTCGGTAAATTTTGCCGAAAAGTCGGTAAAAACGGAAAAAAAGAAAAGACAAACGACCGGTGAAACGTTCCGGTCGCCGCGGCGCAAAGCGAAAACGCCGCGTTTCCCGAGCTTCGACGTTAATTAAGAGAAGCCGGGTGATTTAGAGGATATTTAAGTTGGTTGGAAACGCCCTCTTAAATCGAGTCGACGTTGGAGGTTGGCGCCGCGACGTTCGCGCTTGGCGGACGAGTCCCCCCGAAACTCGGGCGGTCGCGCCGAAAAGGTCGGCCTTAAACGAACCGAATCGTCGGAAATTTCGAACGATTCGAAAAAAAAATAACGAAATACCTTTTGACGAAGGAGTTTTAAGTGGCTGTTAAAATTCGTATGAAGAAGTTCGGTCGCAAGCACCGCCCGTTTTTCCGCGTTGTCGCCGTCGACGCTCGTCGTCCGCGCGACGGTCGCGTTTTGGAAGAACTCGGTTACTATGACCCGATGGTTCCGGAAACCGACGCTCGCGTCGTCCTCAAAAACGAACGCGTCGCCTACTGGCTCGGCGTCGGCGCTCAACCGACCGACAAATGCGCCGTTTTGATCAAGAAATACGGCCCGAACGGCAAATGCCTCGAAGCGCAAAAAGCCGCGCAAGAACGTTTGGCCCAAAGCCGTCGTCGTCCGACCGTCGACGCCGAATAATTGGTTCGACGCTCGAACGAGCGAAGTTGAGTAAAATTTTTGCGGAGCGTTGAGACGCGAGCGCGTCGAAAACTCCGATAATTTGTCGTCGACCGCCTGTTAAAATGGGCGCGAGTCGGCCCGATTCGGAACAAGTCGAGATTTTGAGAACGAAATAAAGCGACTCCGAACTACGGCGACCGATTTTTCGCGACCCGGGGGGATAAAGCGAATGCGATTCGACGTTTTGACGTTGTTTCCCGGAATTTTTGAAGGTTATCTTTCGGAAAGTCTGTTGAAAGACGCGATCGAACGCGGCGCGCTCGAAGTTTGCCTCCACAATATGCGGGACTGGGCGAACGACAAACACAACACGATGGACGACCGGCCTTTCGGAGGCGGGCCCGGTATGGTGTTGAAAGTCGACAGAATCGTCCCTTGCGTCGAAGAGGTGCAAACTTACGCCGAGCGGCCCGGCCGTTTGGTGATGTTGACGCCGCAAGGCCGTCCGTTGACGCAGCGCGTCGTCGAAGAGTTGGCTCAAGAAGAGCGGATTCTTCTGTTGTGCGGACGTTACGAAGGGTTCGATCAGCGCGTCGTAGAAATCCTGCAGCCCGACGAAATATCCATCGGGGACTACGTTTTGAACGGCGGGGAAGTCGCGGCGGCGGTCGTTATCGATTCCGTTATGCGTTTGATTCCGGGCGTGTTGGGAGACGAAAATTCGGCGGTTGTCGATTCGTTCTCCTCGGGAAACCGGCTCCTCGAAGAAGACCAATACACGCGACCGCGCGAATATCGCGGTTTGACCGTTCCGGAAATCCTCCTGAGCGGCGACCACGGCGCGATCGAGCGTTGGCGATCGAGCAACCGCAGAGAAAAAACGCTGGCTCGGCGTCCCGATTTGTTGGACGGCGAGGAAACGAAGATCGACGAAGACGAGAAAAAGAAGAAAAAAAAGAAGCGACCGAAGAAAACGGAAGAACCGGAAACGGTCGCGGAATCGGAAAACGTCGTCGAAGCGAAGCCGAGCGAAACGCCGGAAGCCGCCGACGCGACCGAAAACAACGTCGACGTTTGATTTTCAACAACAATAAAAGGGGCGAGTTAATTGGAATCGGCGATTCGAGCGAATCGCGACGAGCGTTCCGACGAAACGTCGGGGAAAACGTTTCCAATTTTCTTTCTAGTCCGGCGCGGTTTGCCGGAAGTTTTTAACGCCGCCTTTCCGAGAAAAAAATCAAGAAATTGAAGGAATATATCCGTGAGTCAAGATCTCATTCGTTTAGTTGAAGCTCGCGCTAAAAAAGAGAGCGTTTCCAAATTTGAAATCGGCGACGTCGTCAACGTTCACTGCAAGATTCTCGAAGGCGACAAAGAACGCATTCAAATCTTCAACGGCGTCGTCATCGCGCGCAGCGGCGGCGGGTCGTCCGAAATGTTCACCGTTCGTCGTATCGTCGCCGGCGAAGGCGTCGAACGCAAGTTCCCGCTCCACAGCCCGCGCATCGCGAAAATCGAAGTCGTTCGTTCTTCGGTCGTTCGTCGCGCGAAACTCTACTTCCTCCGCGACCGCGTCGGGAAGCGCACCCGTTTGGCCGAACGCCGCGTGGAACGCGCCGCGACGCAACAAACCGGCGCCAAGGTTATGAAACGCGGGAAGAAGGCCGCGCGCGCTCGTCGCCAAGCCGCCGAAGCCGCGAAGAAAGCCGCCGAATAATCGCCGCTTAACGTTCGTCAAAACGACGACGCGAACGTAAGACGCTCCAACGTCCGACGTTCGCGTCGTTTTTTCTTGCCGTTTTCAACGCGGCGCGCTTAACGAACCGGTCTTAGCGTTTGCCTATTTTCCTTATTTTCTCTTGTCGGCGCGTTTTTCTTCGAGCGTCGACGGGGCGTTTCGGATTTTAACGCGACGAGGAACGTCGAGTCTTAATCCTTCAATGGAAACGTTTAGTTCAAGCAAAGACCGACGAGCGCGGCGATCAGGAAATAAATCAACAGGAAAATTCCCAATTTTTGGGTAAATCGCAACGTAAAACGAACGCGGGATAATTTTCGAGGGCGAAGTTCGCGCAGTTTCCCTGTGAATCGGCCCGCTCGCCAAATTTCCGGGCGCGCGCCGCTCTCTTCGACCGCCGTTAAGAATTTTTTCAGCGCCAAATTCGATATCCATTTGTCGTCGCACGTCATTATAAGCGTTTCAGCGTCTTCGTTTTTCATTTCGATCAAAATTTGAAAATGCGGAACTTCGTTGGCGGGCAAACCTAGAATCGCGCCGTATAGGAACCCTTGTTTCGCCGCGCGCTTCGGCGAAGAACCGAAAAGTTTCGGCCAAAGCAGCGAACATGTTTCCCAGGTGAGCGAACGATCGAGCGCGGAATTGAGAACCCGAAGCGGAAGCGGCACCGGCGGCATAAGGACGTTCGAGCGCAAAACGACGCGTTTAATCGACTTGTAGAGGTAAACTTTTTTCGCTTTCGTTAAAAAAATATCGAAAATAAAGAGGTCGCGAATCCGGAATAAGTTGGCGCGACGCGGAACGGCGGCGGCCGCTTTTTTTGCTTCGTAATCGGGGTCGGAAAGGAGTTCGTAGTCGTTTTCGGAACGCTTTTTGAAGAATTGAGCGACGTTGAAAAAGCCGAATTTTTGATCGTCCGATTCGTCGTCTTTTTCGTCGAGCGCGTCGAGGTCGAGGAGTTCGAGAAACGCGCGGTCTTCGTCGCCCAAGCCGTCGTGTTGCGCGAACGGGTTCAGCTTTTCCGCCGCCTCCGCGACGCGTTCGAGAAAACTGGGCTCATCCGGGGCGGCGCTCGGTTAGGGATTCGGTTCGACGTTGGAGACGACGGGAACGTCGAGGAGGAGC
>JAZQAP010000195.1:0-5776 GCA_045545275.1 Thermoguttaceae bacterium
ATGGAAAAATCGAAGGTTTATTTTGCGGACTTCCACGCGACCCCGAACGAAACGCTCCTTCAAAAGTTGCGTCGCCTGATCGACCGCGCCGGGTACGCTTCGCTCGACTTGAAGGACAAGTTCGTCGCGCTGAAAATTCACTTCGGCGAAATGGGCAACTTGGCGTATATGCGTCCGAATTACGCCCGCGTCGTCGCCGACTTCACGAAGGAACTCGGCGGCAAACCGTTCCTGACCGACGCGAACACGCTCTACGTCGGGAGCCGTAAAAACGCGATCGACCACATCGAAACGGCGTACCGCAACGGCTTCGACCCGTTCGTTACCGGCTGCCACGTCGTGATCGCCGACGGGCTCAAAGGCACCGACGAAGTTCTCGTTCCGATTAAGGGCGAGTACGTTCAAGAGGCGAAAATCGGACGCGCGGTGATGGACGCCGACGTCGTCGTGTCGCTGACGCACTTCAAAATGCACGAGTGCGCGGGCGCCGGCGGGGCGTTGAAGAACATCGGGATGGGATGCGGTTCGCGCGCCGGCAAAATGGAGATGCACTCGAGCGGGAAGCCGATCGTCGACCATTCGCTTTGCGTCGGTTGCCGCGTTTGCGCTCAAACCTGCGCTCACGACGCGATTTCCTTCGACGCCGCGAACGGGAACAAAGCGACGATTAACGTCGACAAATGCGCCGGTTGCGGACGCTGTATCGGTCGTTGCCCGAAAGACGCGGTCGGGGCGGCGATGGACGAGTCGTTCGAAATTTTGAACAAGAAAATTTGCGAATACACGCTCGCCGTGTTGCAGGGGCGCCCGTCGTTCCATATCGCGCTGGTCAACGACGTTTCGCCGTTCTGCGACTGCCACGCCGAAAACGATATTCCGGTCGTTCCGAACGTCGGGATGTTCGCGTCGTTCGACCCGGTCGCCCTCGACTTGGCTTGCGCCGAAGCGGTCAACAAACAGCCGATCGTTCCGAACAGCGCGCTCGCGAAGAAGACGCCGAACGGCGACCACTTCCACACGATGCACCCGACGACGAACTGGCGCTCGGTCGTCGAATACGGCGCGAAACTCGGGCTCGGCTCGCTCGATTACGAGCTGATCGAAATTTGAGCGGACGGGATAAATTGAACGGTTTGAACGGACGGGGCGCTTTGGACGTTTTAGGCGATCGCGGCGAACGAAGGCGAACGCGCCCCTTTTTCGCGGTCGACGTCGGGAACACGCGGACGAAAATCGGGTTTTGGCGCGACGTCGAGAGCGGCCCGTTCCCGGACGCGGAGGCGGCCGACGCGTCGGAAACGTTCGAGGCGGTCGGCGCTTGGCTCCGTTCGCCTGCGTTTGACGGCGTCGGCGCGGCGCGTTGGCTCGTTTCGAGCGTCAACGACCGCAAGGCGTCGGCGCTCGAAGCGGCGGTTCGACGTTTTCGTCCGCTCGACGCGTTTTCGACGCTCCGACTCGCCGACGTTCCGATTCCGGTCGAGTACGACTATCCGGAAAAACTCGGGATCGACCGCGCCGTCGCGGCGTTCGCGGGCGTTCGGCTTCTTGGGGCGGGACGTCCGTTTTTGGCGGTCGACGTCGGAACCGCCGCGACGATCGATTGGGTCGACGAGCGCGGCGTCTTCCGGGGCGGCGCGATTTTGCCGGGGCCTCGGTTGATCGCGGAGTCGCTGCAAGCGAAAACGGCGAACCTCCCGGCGCTCGACGATCCGGAGCGCGAAGGGGCGCGAACGTTCGATTATCCGGCGACCGAGACGACGAAAGCGATTCGGCTCGGCGTCGTTTACTCGTTGGTCGGCGCGATTTCGGCGTTTTATTGGCAAACGCGGCGGCGGCTCTTGGAAAGCGGCTCCGACCCGACGCGGCTCGCGCTCTTGATCGCCGGCGGCGACGCGCGGGCGACCGAGCGGCGGTTGCGAACCCTTTTCGACGATTGGGAAGCGAGTTTCGGCGCCGATTTTGCGTTTCCGCGACCGGAAATTATCGTCGAACCGCGTTTGCTGTCGTTCGGTTTGCGAGAAATCGCGCGGTCGACGAGCGGCGAGAAATGCGGTTGAAGTCCGTTAAAGTTATTGCAACCGTTAAAATTTAATGAAATCGCGTCGAATATTGGCGGCGATACGGCGTTGTCGCGCTTGTGAATTATTGCCGAATGGCGGTTGCTTTCGTTCGACTTGCAAAAAATCGCGCGGTCGACGAACGTCGTTAAAGAACGCGGTTGAGACTCGTTAATATCGTTGCGACCGTTAAATTTTAACGTCGTCGCTCGTTTCTTGCGCTTGGCGCGGCGTTAAAATCGTTTTAATCGTTAAAACGCTTGTCGATAAAGAAGCGGGAAAAACGGAACGGGCGGCGAAAAATTTTCCACCCGGGACGCCAGGCGTCCTACCTGACCCTTGAAACGTCGCCGCGACGGAGTAAAATAAGGATAAACGGCGCCGAGGAGCGGAACGCGACTGAAAAAATGGGACGTTCCGCTTTTCAACGACCGACAAAAGGAACGAAACGAAAAATGATCGAATTAACCGATTCCGTCGCGAAAACGATGAAAGAGTTTGAAAAACTTCCCGGCGTCGGGAAGAAATCGGCCGAACGCATCGTTTATCATCTCTTGAAAGCGACGCCGGAAGAAGCCTTCGCGCTCGCCGACGCGATTCGCTCGATGAAGGAGAACGTTCGATACTGCAAACATTGCTTCAACCTCTCGGAGGAGGAAGTTTGCGACATTTGCCGCGACGAGCGCCGCGACCGTTCGATCCTTTGCGTCGTCGAACAGCCCCGCGACTTGATCGCGTTGGAGCAAACCGGTTGTTATCGCGGACTTTATCACGTCCTGCTGGGGCGCGTTTCGCCGCTCGACGGGGTCGGCTCCGACCAGCTGACGATCGACGCGTTGGTAAAACGGGTAAAAACGGGCGACTTTAAGGAGTTGGTGATGGCGACGAACCCGACCGTCGAGGGGGACGGCACCGCGTTGGCGATCACCAACCGCTTGGACGGCGCCGCGATTAAGATCACCCGGCTCGCGCGCGGCGTTACGACCGGAAGTTCGCTCGAGTTCGCGAACAAGGAAATGCTTTCGGACGCGATTTCCGGGCGCCAACAATTTTGAGCGGCGACGTTTGCGCGGTCGCGGCGTCTTGGACGTCGGCGTTTGACGCTGACTTTAACGGTCGCGCCGGTTTTAACGCCGGCGTCTTGCGGCGATTTTGCGAATCGCGCCGGTTTTGGCGTCGACGAGGCGAACGCTTTTTCGCTAAAACGGCGACAAGCGGAGGAAATGCGGCGAGAGCGCGGTAAAAATTTAACGATTAACTGATTTTTAACGGCTGTTTGCGGCGTTTAACGTCGCGCTAATCAAATAATAAGGACGAAAATATGGCGAAACGAAGCGCGAAATCGGAAAGCGCGGCCGCGAAGAGCGCGAAAAAAATCTCGAAAATTCAAGCGTTGTACGACCAAAACCCGGAACTGAAATCGGCGGTCGACCAAATTGAAAAGATGTACGGTCAAGGCGCGATTATGCCGCTCGGGCTCGACGCGGCGCCGGGGCTCGACGGGATTTCGACCGGTTCGCTTTCGCTCGATATCGCGCTCGGCGGGCGGGGGATTCCGCGCGGTCGCATCGTCGAAATTTTCGGCCCGGAATCGAGCGGGAAAACGACGTTGACCCTGCACATCGTCGCGCAAGCGCAAAAGACCGGCGGCGTCGCGGCGTTCGTCGACGCGGAACACGCGTTCGACCCGAGTTGGGCGAAGCGTCTCGGCGTCGACTTGGAATCGCTCCTCGTCAGCCAACCGAGCAGCGGCGAAGAGGCGATGCGCATCACCGAAATGTTGGTGAAGACGAACGCGGTCGACGTGATCGTCGTCGACTCGGTCGCGGCGCTCGTTCCGGAAAAGGAACTGCAAGGCGAAATCGGCGACTCGCACGTCGGCCTGCAAGCGCGTCTGATGAGCCAATCGCTCCGCAAGCTGACCGGCGCGATCGCGAAGAGCAAAACGGCGGTCATCTTCATCAACCAAATCCGCGAAAAAATCGGCGTTATGTTCGGTTCGCCGGAGACGACGCCGGGCGGTAAAGCGTTGAAATTTTACTGCTCCTGCCGCATCGACGTGCGCCGCATCGGCCAAATCAAAGAGGGCGAAAACGTCGTTGGGCAACGGGTTAAGGCGAAAATCGTCAAGAACAAGGTCGCGCCGCCGTTCCGCGTCGCCGAGTTCGACATGATGCACGCGGGCGGAATCAGTTACGAGGGCGACGTTCTCGACTTGGCGATCGCCAAGAAGATCGTCGTCAAGTCGGGCGCTTGGTTCCGATACGGCGACCAACAGCTCGGGCAAGGTCGCGAAAAGGTGCGCGCCGCGTTGCAACAAGACCCGGAACTTTTGGAAACGCTCAAAGAGGAGATTATGTCGACGCTGGTCGTCGCGGACGAAGACGGCGTCGCGCCGGGCCCGAACCAAGACGACGAAGAGCCGGACGAACTCGACGACGAACTGGAAGACGACGGCGAGGAGGACGAAGACGATTTCTAATCGTTAATCGTTAATCGTTAATCGTTAATCGTTAATCGTTAATCGTTAATCGTTAATCGTTTTTGCGCCGAGTTTTAGCGGACGTCGCGACGCGCGTCGATCGTTAAGGCTCGGCGTTTTGGTCTTTAGAAACGTTCGCGGTTTTGCGCTTCTCGGCGGAGCGCGGTCGACGAAACGTCGTCTAAAAACTCTTCCGGCGAGACGAAAGCGCAAAGCGTTCGCAAACGTTCCGGGAGCGGAAGCGACTCCGGCGCTCGGACGGCTCCGTCGAGCTTGCGCGTAAAAACGAGGAAACGAGCGCCGAGTTCCGCCAAGCGTTCTAAGACGGCGTCGCGACGCGAAGTCGATCCGTTCTCGTACTTTGCGTCGCCGAGCCGAACGAGCGAATCGGTTCCGAGCGCGAACGTCGAACCGGGAAAGAGCGCCGCTTTTTCGACGAAGCGCGGCGCGTTCGTCGTCCAAATCGGAACGTTCGGCGCCTCTCGACGGAGCGCTTCGATACGTCGCAAAATTTCGAGCGCGTCGAGCGGCGGCTTGTCGACGTTGCGAACGGAAAGCTCGAACGCGACCGGAGCGCCGGTCTTCTCGGCGGCCAACTCCGCGACGCGACGATGCGCCCGGTGCGGCGGATTGAACGAGCCGGGATAAAGCGTTTCGGAGGTCGACGGCGCGTCGAGAGCGTTTCGAAGCGGAACGGCTGTTAAGTCTTGCGATTCTTTCGCTTGTTCTTTCGCTTGCGGCGGCGCGAACCGGACGGCGTTAACTTTTCCGGCGTCGAAGCGGAGCGCGGCGACTTTCGGGAACGGACGCGGAAACGCCGTCGAGTCGAGGTCGAAAAGGAACGCCGAGCCGACCGCGTCGAGCGTCGCCCAAGAAATCGACGCGACGTCGCCGGGGCCGAGCGGCAACAAGTCCGACGCCGGAATCGGGGCGGAAAACTCGCGCCAAGCGGTCGAGGAAAGCGGCGGAATTGGCGCGTTAAGTTGCGATTTGACGGCGTTTGCGGTTTGGACGTCGGGGAAGGCGGCGCGTTCTTGGTTAAGTCGCGTTTTCGCCGCGTTGGCGAGCGTTTGAGCGTTAAACCGGGAGAAATCGCCGGAATTAGCGGCGTCGAGGACGGTTGAGCGTTCCGAATCGGCGGCGTCGGCGGCGATTCCGAGCGCGGCGGCCCGGTCGACCGCGTTTTCGGCGGCGAAAAGAAGAACCGTCAAAATAAAGTCGGCGGCGAGCCGTTCTT
>JAZQAP010000196.1:0-3257 GCA_045545275.1 Thermoguttaceae bacterium
GGCTTATGGAGCAAGCGGACGCCGCGTTGACGAACGATTTTAACGGTTCGATCGATTTTAACGCGTCGTCGAGCGCGATTCCGGGCGTCGACGAAGCCGCCGAGTTGCGCGACGCGTTGGCCGCCGCTTCGAACGCGTCGACGCCGGAAAAAATTAAGACGGTTTTTGAAACGTTAAATCGAATCCGAAACGAACGCGGAAACCGGCTCGCCGTCGAAGATTCGCGAGCGCTCGACGCGGCGCTCGACCGATTGGCGTTCGACGTCTTTTACAATCCGGCGCAAGCGATTTTGGAACCGCGTTGGCAAACGGCTCCGGGCGAATCGCTCGCGTCGATCGCCGAACGTTTGGGAACGACGCCGGAAACGCTCGCCGAAATTAACGGAATTAAAACGCCGGTCGACGCGCCGCTTCCGGTTGGAACGAGCTTAAAGACGGTTCGCGGGCCCGCGTCGGCGGAAATTTCTATCGCGAAAAAAGAGTTAACGCTCCGGTTTAACGGGCTTTACGCCGGTCGGTTCGCGTTGGGCGTTCCGGAAAGTTCGGCGAATTTGCGCGGCGATTTCCGCGTCGTCGAGAAATTGGCGAACCCGAATTGCGACGCGGTCGACGCGAACGGACAAACGATTTCGATTCCGGGAGGCGCGCCGGAGAATCCGCTCGGCGCCGCTTGGATCGCGCTCGACGGCGGCGTCGGGCTGCAGGGGACGAATCGACCGGAACTCGTCGGGCAAACGATTCCGGAAAACGGCGGTTTCGTTTTCAGCAATCGCGAAATCGCGCAATTGAGCGTTTTGCTGCCGGTCGGCGCGGTCGTCGCGATCGTCGATTAAGACGTTGAAAAACGGTTAAACGGACGGTTGATTCGGCGCCGTCGCGGAAAATCCGTTTAAAATCGGAGCGACGGCGCTTCGGAAACGGCGGAAAAGCGGAAAAAACGCCGTTCGAACGCCGGAACGCGGCGCGGAATCTAAAATTTCGACGGTCGAACGCGCGAAACGACCGAAAGAGCGCGAGCGACGCGGCGGCGCCGCTTGACAAAATCGGAACGCGTGTTAAATTCGAGTCGACGACGTTTCCGAAACGAGGGAACGGCGTTTTTTTCGCGATAAACTCGATAAATTTTTAGCGAATACAACAAACGATTCTAACAATTTTACCGAACGGCTAAAAAGGAAGGGCGGCGATGGAGTCGAATCTTGGGAACAACGGCGCGGCGGGCGGAGCCGGCGATAACAGCGAAACTCAAAAAATCGTTAAGCGCGTCGCGCCTCCGAGCGGCGCCAACGACCGTCGCGACGCGGCGCAATACCTGCGGCGGGAGATCGCGACGCGGCTGATTCAAGCGGTTTGGCGCGGCGACTTGGTCGAAACGATCGACCGAACGCCGTTTGAGATGCGCCCGAAAGGCTCCGAAGCGCCTTATCGTTGCTGTATTTATAAAGAACGGGCGATTCTGCGGTTGCGGTGCTTGAGCGCGCTCGGGTTCGCCGTCGAGGACGACGACGAGTTCCGCCCGCTCTCCGAATACGCGAAACGGGCGCTCGAACGAACCGAGCCGGAACCGCCGACGCTGACCGTCGCCGACGTCGCCTGTCGCGGTTGCGTCGAAGGGCGGTACCGCTCGACGAACGTTTGCCAAGGTTGCTTGACGCGGCCTTGTCTCGTCAACTGCAATTTCGGCGCGATCTCGGTCGTCGACGGCAAATCGGTCGTCGACCCGTCGAAGTGCAAGGGGTGCGGGCGTTGCGCGGCGGTTTGCCCGTACCGCGCGATCGTTAAAGTCCGCGTTCCTTGCGAAGAGGCTTGCCCGGTCGCCGCGATTCATAAAGGGGCGGACGGTCGCGCCGAAATCGACTTGGCGCGATGCGTTTCGTGCGGACGTTGCGCCCGCGCTTGCCCGTTCGGGGCGGTGATGGATCGGAGTCAAATCGTCGACGTTGCGCAACTCTTGGGCGAAGCGCGCCGCCGTCGCATCGAAGCGAAGGTGGGGAACTGTCAAGAAGGGCAAAACGGGCAAAATGGCGAAGAGGGCGGCGAAGGACAAAACGGCGACAAACCGCAAGTTCGGCGACTCGTCGCGTTGTTCGCTCCGGCGTTGGTCGGGCAATTCTCCGGAACGCTCGAGCAAATAACGGCCGCGCTCCTGAAACTCGGGTTCGACGACGCGATCGGCGTCGCGGCGGGCGCCGACCGAACGACCGTTTTGGAAGCGGAAGAATTTATCGAACGAATGAAGCGCGGCGAACGCTTTATGACGACGTCGTGTTGCCCGGCTTACGTCGACGTCGCGGCGAAACACGCGCCGGAATTGACGCCGTTCGTTTCGGAAACCGCGACTCCGGCCCGATTGACGGCGGAAATCGCGAAGGGGCGCGACCCGAATTGCGTTACCGTTTTCATCGGGCCTTGCGTCGCCAAGCGCGTCGAAGCGTCCCGAGACGCGTTGCTCGATTACGTCTTGACGTTCGAGGAGCTGGACGCGGCGTTCGTCGCGGCGAAAATCGACGTTTCGGCGGTCGAACCGCGTCAAATTTCGGCTCCGGCGAGCGCGGAAGGACGCGGTTTCGCGGTTCCGGGGGGCGTCGCGACGGCGGTCGAAACGGCGGTCGACGCGTTGCAAACGGGCGTCGCGGACGCCGATAAAATTACCGTTCAAAAGATTTGCGTCGCCGGGTTCGACTCCGTTGGGATTCGGAAACTGCGGACGTTCGCGACCGGCGTTTGCCCGGGGAATCTCGTCGAGGCGATGGCTTGCGAAGGCGGGTGCGTCGGCGGGCCGGGGACGATTCGCTCGGCGGCGGTCGCGGCGCGGGAAATTAAGGCGTTGGTCGAGCGTTCGCAATCGATCGCGGAGCGGTTGACGCCGGCGACGGTCGAGCAAAACGACGACGCGAACGACCCGGATTCGATCGTCGGCGGTTGACGGCGAGTTTGAAACGCGGTTAAGGCGTTAAAAACGATGGAGCGGACGTTAGAATCGGCGAAGTTTGTCGGTTTTAACGCCCAATGAAAAAGCGCGAACGGCGTCGGCGTCGTTCGCTCTTTTTGTTGGAAAATTTTTAACCAATTAGGTTGAGATTGTCGCCGACTAACGACGTCGGCGGGGCGACAGACGGTCTCGGCAACGCTTGACTTTGCCGGTCGCGCCGGTCTTGACGGCGGTTTTCCGTCGTAGAGGCGCGGCGTTTTGTCGTTTGCTTGAAACGCCGTCGGTTGCGTTCGAGGCGTCGACTTTGCCGTTCGCGCCGATTTTG
>JAZQAP010000197.1:0-5513 GCA_045545275.1 Thermoguttaceae bacterium
CGAAGCGCCGTCAACAACGCCCAAAGAAGCGCGAAACCGACGACCGCCAACCCGGCGAGAAAAAGCGGATCGCCAAAAAACGGCGCCAAATAGGCGTCAAAACGCTCGCGAAACGCTAAATAAACGACCGCGCCGCCGCAAAGGAACGGACCGTAAGGAATTTCCGGCGTCTTGTCGGAAAATCGCCTCAAAAACCCGAAAACAAGACCGAAAAACGGCGCGACAAAGAACGCGGCGACCGCCCCTTGCCAACCGATAAACGCTCCGATAACGCCGAGCGCCGCGACGTCGCCGAACCCCATCGCCTCGACGCCGAGCGCGGAACGCCCGATAATCCGCACCGCCCAAATAATCGTCGCGCCGACGAAGAGCCCGACCGCCGCGTTCGCCAACGCGCCGGACGGCGAAAGCGTTCGGTCGAACGTCGTTCTTCCGAGAAACGCGCTTCCGGTCGACTCGATTTCGGCGAAAGTCGCCGCGCTCGCGTCCTTCCAAACGACGACGGCGATTCCGATCAGCCCGAACGCCCAAACCGCCGCGAGAATCGGGGTTAGCGAAGAGCGCCGCAACCGCCGGCAAAAGACCGCCGCCGCCTTCCGAACGCCGAGTCGACGCGCCGGAAACCGCCGTTCGAGAAGCGCGAACGACCAAAACGTCCAAATCGCCGCGATTCCCGCGAAAACGAGTCCGCGAACGACGCCGAACGACGAACCGAGTCCCCAAGACTCGCCGCAAAACGCAGCGAAAAGAAAAACGTCGTTCGTCGTCGCCGCGCCGGTCAAGTCGAGCGGCCAAGCGACCGGCGCGACCGTTAAAAACGGAAAAACCGCCGCCAGCGTCAATCCGACGACCGCGCCCGGGATCACCGCCGCGTCCGGAATGATATAATCGTCAAAGTCGACCAGCGTCATACAGAGCGCCAGCCAATAAAGAACCGTCTCCGCGCCCCAAAAAACGAGCGCGCGCCCCGCCTCCGCGTCGGAAGCGACGCCGTCGGTCAAAACGCAAAAACGCCAAGTCAAGAGCGCCGCGAAAAACGCTTCGACGACAAGCGGACGCAACCAAAAAAGCCGACTCTCCCAACCGGGAATCGTCGCGAAATCGAACGCCGTCGCGCCGTCCCCCGACTTTCCGCCTCGTTTCCGCGCCGTTTTTTCATTTTTCGCGACGTTTTCCGCTTTCCCGAGACGCAAACGCGCCGTTTCGAGCCAGCCGACGACCGGAATCCGCGCCGTCCAACGTCGTTTCGGGCCGACGACGTTCGCCGGAAACCGCCGCCAAGGGGAACGGTAACGCGGCGTCCAACCGAAACGGTCGACAAAATAGTTCGCCGCCGCCGCTAAAATTGTTCCGAACAGAAAAACGACGACCGCTTGCGCCGCGCCGGGCGTTCCGGTAATCCAATTCAACACTGCCGCGCTCCTCGCCCGCGACGCAAACGCCGCTTCAAAAAACTAAAACGCCGCGTCGTCGCTAAAAATCAAACAACGCGACAAAAATTATCGTTTCAATCGCCGCCGACGCAAAAGAGCGCGACGTTTCCGCCGCCGCGCTCTTCAAAATACGTCGACTTTACCGGTTAAACCGCTCAATCGACAAAAGTCAGGGTCGCCATAATCGAGTTATGGTCGCTCGCCGGGCGTTCTTTGCCGGTTTTCGGGTCTTTGTGCAAGTCCGGGTTGATTTCGAATTTTTCGACGACGCACTTGCCGTTGACGAAAATGAAGTCGATAATCGCCGCTTTTTCGACCGGAATCTTATTGAAGTTGTTGAAGGTGCGCGGTTGCGCGACGTCGCGGACTTTCGCGACTTTGTTGGAGTCTTTGAGGCCCGGGATATCGTCGACGCCGGTCGTCATCACGCGGTACGCTTCCGATTGATCGGTAACGTTGAAGTCGCCGCTGACGAAGAACGGGCCGTCGGCGCCGATGATTTCGTCGAGCTTGCGCAAAATCAACTTCGCGCTTTCCTTGCGGGCGATCGTCCCGACGTGGTCGAAGTGCGTGTTCGCATACGCAAATTCTTTACCGGTCTTTTTGCAACGGAATTTGCCCCAAGTAACGGTGCGGTTGCACTCGGCGTCCCAACCTTTGACGCCCGGTTTGTCCGGGGTTTGGCTGAGCCAGAAGGTGCCGGAATCGAGAAGTTCGAGCGCGTCTTTCTTGTAAAAGATCGCCATAAACTCGCCCTTGCGCTTGCCGTCGTCGCGCCCGTCGCCGATCGACGCGTACTCGGTCAGCGCCGCGTTCAAATAATCCATTTGTCCCGGGAGCGCTTCTTGAACGCCGAGAAGATGCGGATCGTCCCCCTTCACGACGTCGACCAGCGTTTCCTTACGGAGATCCCAACGGTTTTCGCCGTCGCCGTTATTCGCGAGACGAATATTAAACGACATTACGCGCAAGCCGTCGACCGGCTCGTCGGCGCGAAGGTTCGTCGAAGAAAAAAGGGACGCGACGGCCAACAACGCCGCGCAAACGCTCGTCCATTGCATCAAACGCATCGGAATAATCCTTTCGTTTCACCTGTTTTGTTATCGACGTCGACGCAACGGGAGCGCCGACGCGTTAAAAATCTTAAATTCGTTAAACTTCGCCGCTTAGTCGACGAAGCGCAACGTCGCGACGACCGAGTTATGGTCGCTCGCCGGGCGTTTTTTGCGAGTCTTCGGGTCGCGGTGCAGGTCGGGATTGATTTCAAACTTCAAGACGTCGCATTTGCTATTCACGAACACGAAGTCGATAATCTTCCCCTTTTCCACCGGAATGCGACAATAATTATTGAAAGTGCGCGGTTGCGCGATTTTACTGATTTTCGCGATTTTAGCGGCGTCGTATAGGCCCGAGGTCGTCAGAAGTCGGTACGGCTCGGAGTTTTCGTCGCAGTTGAAATCGCCGGTAACGAAAAAAGGCGCTTTGTCGCCGACCATTTCGCCGAATTTGCTCAAAATCATTTTCGCGCTTTCGAGCCGAGCGACTTTGCCGCTGTTGTCGAGGTGCGTGTTCGCGTAAACGAACTCTTTTTTCGTTTTCAGCGAACGGAATTTCCCCCAAGTCAAAATTCGAGTGTAGGCGGCGTCCCAACCTCTTCCCGGCTTCTCCGGCGTCGGACTTAGCCAAAACGTTCCGGAGTCGAGCAGCTCGAACTTATCCTTTTTATAAAAGATCGCGGTAAACTCGCCCTTGCGTTTGCCGTCGGTTCGCCCGACGCCGAACGACGCGTACTCGGTCAGCGTCTCGTTCAGATAATCCATCTGTCGAGGGAGCGCCTCTTGAACGCCGAGCAAATCCGGATCGCTCTCCTTAATCACGTCGACGAGCGTTTCCTTGCGCCGATCCCAATTGGTTTCGTCGTCTTTATTGTTCGCGACGTGAATATTGAACGACATTACGCGCACGCCGTTCGTCGCTCTCGCCGCCCAAGCGTTCGTCGCGGAAAAAACGAGCGCGACCGCCGACGCCGCGACGCAAACGCTCGCCCAAAAGCCTCTTATTTTCACCGTTTTACTCAACCTTTTTAAATCGCCGAAACGCGACGCCGTCCGAAGCTCGAAAGCTCCGACGCGTCTTTCCGAATATTTTCCAAAACAACGGAAACGCCGACGGCGAAGTCGGCGCCTCCGCTCGACGCCAAGCGTCTTAGTCTCTTACTTCTTCAAGCCGTCCAAAATCGGGCGCAAAACCGCTTCGAGCGCGTCCGTTTGGCGGTACATGCCGAGGTCGTTCGGGCGCCGCGCGTCGACGGCGCCGCGAAGTCGACTTCCCAACTCGAAGCCAAAATTACTTCTTTAAACCGTCCAAAATCGGGCGCAAAACCGCTTCGAGCGCGTCCGTTTGGCGGTACATGCCGAGGTCGTTCGGGTGCGACGCGTCGACGGTTCCGTCGAAGTCGAGATTTTCGCCGAGCAAATTCTCGTGCCCAAGGTAATAAAGGTTCGGGTCGTTATCCTTCAACGCGTCGAAAGCCTTCTTCAGTTCCGCTTGATTGCGGCGGTGGAAGTCTTGGCGTTCCGGACGAATCCAAGTGTTCGACATGCAACGGTCTTCGACGAGCAGAATCGGCGTGTTCGGCCGTTTTTCCCGCAAAATCTTCAAAAACGGAAGCGCGCGTTCGGCGACGAGTTCCGGCGTCATGTTCGGCAACGCGTCGACGACGTAAACTTCCGCGTCGACTTCCGCCATCAGCTCCGCGATCGCCGGTTCCATTCGCGCCGAGCCGGAGAAACCGAGGTTGACGATCGGATAATCGATTCGGCGGCTCAAGATCGCCGTGTACGCCATCCCGGGGCGCGACGCGCAACCGCCGTGCGCGATCGAGGTGCCGTAATAAACGATCGGCTTTTTGTCGGTTCGCGGCGAAAGAGCGGTAAACTTCGCGCCTTCCGGAACGCCGATCGAGAGCGCGTCGACGCCGTTGTACAGCGGGAGATAAACCAAGTAATCGCGTTCTTTAGCTTCCATTCCGGAAATCCAGGTTTCCGTCGCTTCCTTTTTCGACGGCTTCGTGCAGGAGACCCAAAGCCAACGTTTCGAAACGTCGTCGAACGCGTAAAGGTCGAGCCCGGAAACGCCGGTCGCCGGCATATGCGCCATCGCGAGACCGCCGGAATAGAGGTTGTAACGAACCTTGATTTCGGTCGCGTCGGTGCGGAAACGGACGACTTCGCCCGCCGAATGTTGCGACAAATTCCAAACGGCGCCGGTTACCTTGTCCTTAGCGCGAGCCGGGAAGCGCGCGAAGTAACGGTCGACGTCGTTCCAACACTTGTTTTCGACCGGCCATTGCGTCGCGTCGAACCAAGCGTATCCGTCGTCGACGGTCGGCTTCACGTCGACCGGTTCTTGAGCGCGAAGAGCCGAAACGCACGTCGCCGCAACGACCGCCGCGAATAAAAACGCAAACATCTTTTTCATCGAATCGTTTCCTTTATCAAACCGAAATCAAAAATCTTGACGCGCTCCAACGACGCGCCGGAAAAAACGAATCGACCGAAACCGCCGCCAAACGACCGCGATTTCGCCCTTATTAATATTAATGACAAACGCCGCCGACGCCGCCCCGTTTCCCGCTCAAAAAACGAAAAGCCGAGCGGCGTTTCCCGCGCCGTCAAAAACGGTTCGACCGTCAAACTTTACATACGTTCGACCGTTTGAATCCCGAGCAACTCGAGCCCCTTGCGAATCGTCCGCGCGGTCAGGTCGCAGAGGAGCAAGCGATTCGCCTTGACGTTTTCGTCGTCCGCTTTCAAAACCGGACATTTTTCGAAGAACGCCGAGTAACGGTTGGCGAGTTCGTAAAGATACGTCGTCAACTGGTTCGGGCGGTAGTCGCGGAGGACGTTTTCGAGCGCGCCTTCGAACTTCGAGAGTTCGAGCGCGAGGGCCCGTTCCTCCGGCGCCGCGAGAACGAGCGTTCGCGTTCCGTCGGCGAACTCCTTCCGCAACGCTTCGACGTCGACGCCGCCGCGAGCGAAAATCGAACGGACGCGAGCGTAAGCGTACTGCATGTACGTC
>JAZQAP010000198.1:0-4456 GCA_045545275.1 Thermoguttaceae bacterium
TCGTCGACGTCGCGACCGGCCGCCTCGAGTACGTCGACGCCGGACACAATCCGCCCTTCCTCCGCGAACCGAACGGACGATTCCGCGAAATCGCCCCGCAAATCTGCCTCCTCCTCGGAGTCGTCGACGACGCCGAGTTCGAAAGCGCGACGCTCGACCTCGCCCCCGGCGCCGCCCTCGTTCTCTTCACCGACGGCGTTACCGAAGCGGCGTCCGCGACGTCGTCCGAACAATTCGGCGTCGAACGCGCCCTCGACGCCGCCGAAAAAGCCGCCGCGACGCCCGACGCCTCCGCCGCGAAAATCGTCGACGCTCTCTTCGCCGCCGTCGAAAACTTCGCCGCCGGAACCGAACGCTCCGACGACGTTACCGCCCTCGCCTTCCGTTACGACGGGCCCAAAAGTTAAAGAAGGCTAACGTTTGAACCGCGTCTTTTCCGGGAGAAGTCGACGAAAAGAACGCGCCGCCCCCTTCCCAACGCGCTCGAATCTGTTAAAATAAGCGATAATAGAGAGAGTCGGAGCAAGCCGATTTTTCCGTTCGAACCGACCGACGCGTCGCCGCGTTCCCCGTTCGAACCGGTCGCCGGCCCCGACGCGAAAACGCCGACGTCGTTTTCCTTCCGAACGTCCCCGCGACGCTCGCAAGAAAACGCCGAAAACCTCCGTTTCGCGTCGACGACCGCGCTTCGTCTCGACGGATTCTTTTTTTAAACCACGAGAAAGGGAGAGCGCTAAGATGCAATTTTCTCACGAAGTTGAACACATGACCTGCGTTGCCAAGGGCGCGAATCACGGTCCGGCTCCGATTCCGGAAGAAGGTCGTTGGGTTCAAGCGAAACAAATTTCCGACATTTCCGGTTTCACCCACGGGATCGGTTGGTGCGCGCCGCAACAAGGTTGCTGCAAACTGTCGCTCAACGTTAAAGAAGGGATCATCGAAGAAGCCCTCGTCGAAACGCTCGGTTGCTCCGGTATGACGCACTCCGCCGCGATGGCGTCCGAAATCCTCATCGGCAAAACGATCCTCGAAGCGCTCAACACCGACCTCGTCTGCGACGCGATCAACACCGCGATGCGCGAACTCTTCCTTCAAATCGTCTACGGTCGCACCCAAAGCGCGTTCTCCGAAGACGGTCTCCCGGTCGGCGCCGGTCTCGAAGACCTCGGCAAAGGCCTCCGTTCGCAAGTCGGCACGATGTTCGCGACCAACAAAAAAGGCCCGCGTTACCTCGAAATGGCCGAAGGTTACGTCCTCAAAATCGCTCTCGACGCCGACAACGAAATCATCGGCTACCAATTCGTCAACCTCGGCAAGATGATGGAAGCGATCAAGAAGGGCGTCGATCCGAAAGAAGCGTTCGAAAAGAACATCGGCGCTTACGGTCGCTTCGCCGACGCCGTCAAAACGATCGACCCGCGCAACGAATAATTCGTCCGTCGTTCGCTTTTCTCCCTTTTTCCGTCCGTTTCGGTCGACGTTCGACGGCGACGCGGCGTTTCGCGCTTCGTTCCGCCCTTTGCGTCCCGAAAGTTCGAGCGTTCGACGCGACGCGTTTCGTTTCGACCGCTTCCGACGACGGAAATCGGCGTTTAAAATCAAAAATTCAAAGAGCTTAATATATTAAGGTGCAATAACATGGCTACGTTTGAAAGTTACGAACGTCGGATCGCCCAAATCAAACCGGTTTTGGAACAATACGGTTTCGCCGACCTCGACGCCGCGCGCGAATTCAACCTCTCGAAGGGCGTCGACGCCGAACAAATCGTCCGCTCGATCCAACCGATCGCCTTTGAAAACGCCGTTTGGGCTTACACCCTCGGCGCCGCGATCGCGTTGAAAGAAGGTTGCGAAAAGGCCGCGGACGCCGCCGAAAAGATCGGCGTCGGTCTCCAAGCGTTCTGCATCCCGGGCAGCGTCGCCGACCAACGTCAAGTCGGTCTCGGCCACGGCAACCTCGCCGCGATGCTCCTCCGCGACTCGACGAAGTGCTTCTGCTTCCTCGCCGGTCACGAATCGTTCGCCGCCGCCGAAGGCGCGATCGGCATCGCCCGCAACGCCGACAAAGTCCGCCAAACCCCGCTGAAGGTCATCCTCAACGGTCTCGGCAAAGACGCCGCGCAAATCATCAGCCGCATCAACGGCTTCACCTACGTCCAAACGAAATACGACTACATGACCGGCGAACTGACCGTCGTCCGCGAAAAGGCGTACTCGAACGGCGAACGCGCTAAAGTCCGTTGCTTCGGTTCCGACGACGTTTCGGAAGGCGTCGCGATCATGCGTCTCGAAGACGTCGACGTCTCGATCACCGGCAACTCGACGAACCCGACCCGCTTCCAACACCCGGTCGCCGGCACCTACAAGAAATGGGCCGTCGACAACGGTAAGAAATACTTCTCCGTCGCGTCCGGCGGCGGCACCGGCCGCACGCTCCACCCGGACAACATGGCGGCGGGCCCGGCGTCCTACGGTATGACGGACACGATGGGCCGTATGCACAGCGACGCGCAATTCGCGGGTTCCTCCTCGGTTCCGGCGCACGTCGAAATGATGGGCCTCATCGGGATGGGGAACAACCCGATGGTCGGCGCGACCGTCGCGGTCGCCGTCGCGGTCGAAGAATCGTTCAAAAAGTAGTTTTTGATTCTTGAACCGATTTTCGCGTCGAATCGTTTTTAACGCAGTTTAAAACGCTTTGGCGCGGAACGACGCGAAAAAAGGCGTCGACGATAACGCAACGTTTCGTCGGCGCCTTTTTCTCGTTACTCTAACTTTCAATTTCGTCGACCGGTCGGCGTTTCATCTTCCCCTCCCGAACGTTTCGTTTCGCCCGCGTCAAACCTCTTTTTTCGTCAGTTCGCCCAACATATTGGCGGCCAACGGAACAAAAACGAAGAACGGCGCCCAAACGCCGACGGAAGGCGAGGCTAACTTCTCGCCGAAATACGCCGCGACATACTGCGAAGCGACGTAAGCGCCCGCCAATCCGCACCCGAACCCGAGCGCCGAAAAGACGTTCCGGTCGGAACGCAAAAAGACGAACGGAAGTCCCAAACAAAGCGGAAGCAAGTCGGCCAGCGGTCGCAACATTCGAGAATGCGCGCGAATCGCCAACTCGAGCGCGTCGCGAGCGAAGGTCGGGTCGGCCGCCGCGGCGTTCAGCGCCGAAGTCGCGTCGTAAAGTCGCCAGCGGTCGCCCGCCGCGAGACATTTCGCGTCGATCGAGGTCGCGATAAAGACCTGATCCGGCTCCAACCAATCGGCGCCCCCCGGCGTGTAAACGACCGTTCGTCCGGACGTTTCGTCGATCCAAGACGGCCCGGAACGCGCTTCGTCGGAAAGTTTGGCGCCGCTCAAAAGCCAGCCGGCGGGCCGCTCTCCTTCCGCGGCGAGGTAAACGCCGCTTTGGGCGACAATTCGATTTCCGTACCGATTAAAATTTGGCCCGAGCAGAATCTTCGGCTCGATCAGCCGCCCTTCGGAACGGACGATCGACTCGGCGTCGACGGTAACGCGCGACCAGCCGTCAAACGCGCTCGCCGCCTCGACGACGTCGGAGCGTTTGACAAAATCGGTCGGCGAAAGGTTAATTTCAACTAATCGACGCGGCAAAAATTCTTCGCGCACCGCGGTAAACGTTAACGAAACAAGGAGCGCGCCCGCCAAAATCGGCAAAATCATTCGCCCGGGCGAAACGCCGGTCGCCAATAACGCGATGATTTCGTTCTGCCGCGCCATCATCGACGTCGCCGCCATCGCCGCTAAAAGCGTCAAAAACGGAAAAATCATATCGATGAAAACGAAGGAATTGACGAAATAATACTCCGCGATCGCCGCTATTAAACGCGTCGTCGAAACGTCGGCCTTCGCAAAATCGTCAAAATTAGTAAAAAGGTCAAAGACGACGTACACGCCGACCAAAGAAACGTAACACAAAACGAAAATCCGAAAAAATTTACAGAAAATGTAGCGGTCGACTATTTTCATCGTTTTATTCCGTTTCCGCCCCCAACGTCGGCGTTCCGTTCTTGAAATATTTAACGGACGCGCCGCGTCGCCGCCCAAGCGTTCGACGGCGGCGCGTCCGAATATTAAAATAAGAAGTCGCGGCAAAATAACGCGACTT
Organism: Thermoguttaceae bacterium; assembly: GCA_045545275.1. GTDB lineage: Bacteria > Planctomycetota > Planctomycetia > Pirellulales > Thermoguttaceae > RUG369. The sequence goes on from JAZQAP010000198.1 coordinate 4,130, forward strand.
TACCGGTCGCCTCGGCGTTATTTTTTCAACGAACGCGGCGCCTTCAAGTTGAAAAGTCCGAAAATATCGTCTTGGCTCAACCCCATCGAGTAATTAAGACCTTTGGCGTCCGACAAAATCGCTTCGGAAAGGAGACGTTTTTCTTGCAAAATACGGTCGATTTTCTCCTCGATCGTCGCGACCGAAACGAATCTTGTAACGGTAACGGGCCCCGCCGCGCCGATGCGGTGCGCTCGGTTGATCGCCTGATCTTCGACCGCCGGATTCCACCAACGGTCGAAAAGGAAGACGTATTCGGCGAACTGCAAATTTAGTCCGACGCTACCG
>JAZQAP010000199.1:0-14852 GCA_045545275.1 Thermoguttaceae bacterium
GACGCGGCCCCGTCCGGCGTCGCCTTCTCGAAATGCTCGTTGCAAACCAAGCTCGAAGTCGCCGAAACCAACGCGAACCCCAACGGTTCGTCGCCGTCTAAAACGATTTTTCCAAAGAGTTTAAGCTCGTCGAAAAACCGAAACGCCGTTTCCAACGCTCGCTTTTCCGCCGTCAATTCCGGCGAATCGGCGTCCGGTCGATTCAACCGCCAACGTTCCGCGACAAAAGCCGCCGCGTCCAAATTTTCGACGGTCAACGGCGCGACGCGAACGCCGGGCCGTTCTTTCTCGAAACGTTTGATCGCGTTGCGCTTACGATGCATTCGACGCCCGGTTAATCCCGTCAAACGCTCCGTCGAATAGAGGTAATCCGCGTCGCCTCGGTCGCAAGTAAAGCGGAACTTCCCGGGAAAAAGGCGCCGCAACGTCGCCGCTTGCGTTCGCGTCGCCAACGCGATTTTCGGCGCTCGCCCTCGCGACTCGGCGTCGTCTAAAATCGCTCGCAACGCTTTCTCGACGTCGCCGGAGCCGATCGGAAACCCATATCCGGCAAGGCGTCGGCCGTCGTAACGCCGAAAGAAAAAGCCGTTTCGAAACGCGATCGTCGTTCGATGTTTCTCTCGCAAAAGAAAAACGTTCGCGAAATTCAGTTCGTTTCCGGCCAAACCGGAGCGTTCGACGGCGGCGCGAACGAGCGGCGCGTCCGTCAATCGGGGCGATTCCAGCGGCAACTGCGTTTCATTACTCACGTTACGACTCAAATCTTTCAAAGCGACTCTTTTTTCCTTTTTTTCGGGCCGACGACGCGGTCGGCGTTTCGGCCGCATCGATTTCTCTAATTCTACACGCGACCGATTTATCGACGTTAAGCCCGATAAATTTTCAGGTTGCGACGCATTTTTTCGCCGTCGACGGCGCTTTTTCGCTTAACGTCGTCGATTCGGCGCCCCGCGCCGACGGCGATTTCGCGTCAATCTTCCTCGGCGCCGTCCATCGCCGGACGCGCGTTTCTCGCTCCGCCTAAGCTGTGTTCTTTCACAATGTTAAGCAAAGCGACGCAAATTTTATTCTCTTCGCAGAAGACGAACTCGGCGCCCGCGCGCTTCATCGGTTGCACGTTGAGGCGGTACCGCGCTCGCGCCAAAATGACCGACGTCGGGTTCGCCTGTTGACACGCTCGCACGACGTTCAACGCGACGTCGTCTCGCGGCGTCGTTACGGCGATAATTTCGGCGCGTCCGGCGCCCGACGCTCGCAAAATTTCCGGATCGGAACCGTCGCCTTGCACGGTCGCAATTCCGCGCTGCGCAAAGGGTTGCAGGTTCACCGGATTCATATCGACCAAGCAGACCGACTTCCCGAGCGCCGTCAGTTCTTCGGCCAAACTCCCGCCGATATGCCCGACGCCGATCACGACCGCGTGTCCGCCCTTCGAGTTGATCGCCGCGGCCAATTCCGGGTCGAGGTCGGCGTCCGCGCGCCCGATTTCCGGGGCTTCCGGTTCCATTCCAAGTTTTGTCAACCCGAATTTTACCATATTCGGCGTCAACGCCAGCGACGCGACCGACACGAAGAGCGTCGTTTGATACGCGACGTCGGATAACGCCCCCTGCGCGTATGCCAGCGTCAGGATCATAAACGCGAGTTCCCCGACCTGCGAAATGCTCAAACCGAAACCGAGCGCGCCGCGGAAATCCATCCCGCAAACGCGGAGCGCCGACGCCGCCGCGACCCATTTCAACGCGACCGCCCCTACAAGCGCGCTCGCGCAAAGAATCGGATGAAGCCAAACATACGAAAAATCGGTCATCATCCCGAGCGAAATGAAGAAGATCGCGGAAAACGCTTCGCGGAACGGCGTTACCAGCGCGTCGATCTGCCGCGTCAAGCGGTTTTCGCCGAGCGCGACGCCCGCCGCCAACGCGCCGAGCGCCGGAGTCAACCCCAGCGCCCCCGCGACGCAACACATCCCGAGGAGCGTAAAAACGGCGAACAAAATCACCAACTCGTTCGAACGCAACGCCGCCAAACGCGGAACAATCAGTTTGACGTTCGCCCACTTCGCCAAGACGACGACCGCGCAAAACGTCCCGGACTTCGCCGCCATGTCGAGCCAGGAATTCGCGAACCAACCGCTCCCTTCGTCCGCTCCGGCGCCCAAAATTTTCGGCAAAATCAAGAGGAGCGGCACCAACGCTAAGTCTTGAAAAATCAAGAGGCCAACCGTCGCCTGCGCGCGTTTGGTGTCCGCTTGGCCGACGTCCTGCACGCTGCGGTACACAAGCGCCGTCGAGCTGAGCGCGACGACGCACCCCAAGACGAACGCGCTCGTTAAACTCATTCCGAACAACATATTAGCGACGATCGAGATAAGAATCGTCAACCCCATTTGCAAGGAGCCGCCGATAAACATATAACGCGCCGTCGCCGCCAGCTTGTCGAACGTAAACTCAATACCGATCGCAAATAAGAGCAAAAGAACGCCGAACTCCGTCGTCGCCTCGAACGCGAATTCGTCTTTTTGAATTTCTTCTTGAATTTCAACGACATGTTGTTCGCGCGCCGCCAACTCCTCGGCTAACGCTTCGTCGACCAACGGTTTTTCGCCGTCGTTCGCCGCCGTTTCCGCTTCGTTCGCCGCGTCGCCGTCCGATATCGCCGGATTTTTCGAATTTTCCGCCGCGTCCGAATCGCCGGAAATCGTTTCCAAATCGATGTTTATACGATGCGTTTCAACAAAATTCGGATCGAGTTCGACCGCCTCTTCGACCGCCTCGGTCAGCGCCCGTTTCATCTCCTTCGAGCCGGTCAAGTCGAAACCGCCGGGCCCGATCAGCGCGCCGACGAGCAAATACCCGATCAACGGCGACGCGTTCAAACGCTTGCAAATCCATCCGGCGACCAGTCCGGCGCCTAAAATAACCGCGATATGCAACACAAAAATATTTTCCACCGGCGTTCCTTTTTCCCTTAACGTCGAATATCTATCTCGCCGGACGATTCGCGACGCGTCCGGCGACGTCTTTCTCGACGCTGTCTTTAGAATATAACAGCCTTGCGCGCAATGCAAAGGGCTTGCCGACTAAAACTTCCAAAATTTTTGTCGTCGCGTTGGCCTTTTTCGCCCTTTCCTTATATTACGCGTTTCTAACGTCGGAATTTCTCTTTCCTTCCCTTATTTCCTCCAATTTTGTTCAAAATTTCGTTCGTTTGCTCTTTTTCTCCGACGCTCCGTTCGCCAACGTCGGAGCGGACTCTTTGAAAAGAGTTATTTTCGCGCCGTTTTTCTTTACCTTGCCGCGCGCCGCCGCTTAAGAGCGTTTCAACCGAGAGCAACGTTTGATTATTCGCTAAACGCTCGCTTTTCAAAACGAGCGTCGTACCTGCGGTCGCCCATTTTGTCGTTTTTTTCGCAAAAAAAAGCGTCGTCGCCAAAGCGCGCGCTGGAAATCGCCCGCGACGTCGGATATAATAAGCGGCGTCGACGAAGCGGAGTCCGAACGACGTTTCGCAAACTTTCGCACGTCGTCGCGTTTAACGTCAACGTTTACCCGCTCTTAGCGTTTCGACGCTCGGAGCCGATTAAGGAAAATCCCATGCGCAAAAAACTCACCCGTTCGGCGCTCGCGGCGCTTCTCGGCTGTCTCGTCGGTTCGACGGCGCTTTTCGCCGACGACGCGGCCAAATTCCCGTTCGTCATTCAACACGGCGCCCAAGGCAACATCACTAACGTCAAGACTTGGGACAATCCGCTCCCGAGCGCCGGGTCGCGAGGTTTCCTCGGAACGAAGGACGGTCGGTTCGCGTTCAAATCCGGCGACGCGCGCTTCCTCGGCACGAACCTCTGTTTCGGGGCCAACTTCCCGGACAAGGAGAACGCCGAGTTCCTCGCTCGGTCGCTTTCGCGGTTCGGGATCGGCGTCGTCCGACTGCACCATATGGACAGCCGCGACATTTGGGGCGCCAACTTCGAGAAAACGCGAACGGAAATCGACCCGAAACAGCTCGACAAACTCGACTACATGATCTATTGCCTTCAAAAAGAAGGGGTTTACGTCAACATTAACCTGCACGTTTCGCGAGCGTTCGACGAGCGCGACGGCTTCGAAAACTCGGACGGTCTCCCGACGCAAAATAAGGGCGTCGACAACTTCGACCCGCGAATGATCGAGCTGCAAAAGAAGTACGCTCGCGACTTGTTGACGCACGTCAACCCTTACACCGGCAAGGCTTACGTCGACGACCCGGGCGTCGCGGTCATTGAAATCAACAACGAAAACTCGGTCGTCGCCTCTTGGTCTTGGGGCGAACTCGACAATCTCCCGTCGCCGTATTGCGACGAGTTCCAACGCCTTTGGAACGCTTGGCTTACGAAGAAATACAAGTCGACCGCTAAACTCCGCGCCGCTTGGAACAGCCGCGAATACCCGACCGGCCCCGAGCAAATCGCCGACGGCAAGTTCGCGCCGGACTTTAAGTTCAGCCGTCCTTGGGAGTTGCAACTCGACGAAACCGCGAAAACGAGTTGGCGAATCGTTCCGGCGAGCGAAACCGGAATCGACGCGAACGCGTTGCGACTCGACGTCGAAAAAGTCGGCGCCGTCAACTGGATTCCGCAAATTCACCGCGTCGGTCTCGGCGTCGAAAAGGGGACGCCTTATCGACTTACGTTCAAAATCCGTTCCGAAAGCGAGTCGAAAATTTCGGTCGGCGTCGTCGAAAATCACGATCCTTGGCAACCGGTCGGCGTCCGCCGCGACGTAACGGCGACGAAAGATTGGCAAACCGTTTCGATTCCGTTCCTTCCGACGAAAAGCGACGACCAAATCCGCGTTTCGTTCGGCTCCTTCCAAGACGGAACGTCGATCGAAATCGCCGACCTCTCGCTCCGAAGCGGCGGAACGCTCGGCGTCGACGCGTCGCAAACGCTCGAAGCGAAGTCGATTCCGGTTCCGAAACGCAACGGCGACTCGGAAACGCTCTTCTCGCCGGAAACGATCGCCGATTTCTCGGACTTCCTCCGCGATCTCGAAAACAAGTATTGGCAAGAGATGCATCGCTTCGTCAAGGACGAGCTCGGCGCGAAACAGCCGGTCGCCGGCACGCAGTTGCAATACGGTTTTTGGCACGCGCAAGCTCGTCTCGACTTCTGCGACATTCACGCTTACTGGAACCACCCGAACTTCCCGGGCCGCTCTTGGGATCAAAATCATTGGCTCGTCGGCGCGTCGGCGCTGGCGAACTCTCCGGCGAACGGAACGCTCTCTAACTTGGCCGCGGTTCGCGTTTTAGGGTCGCCGTTTACCTGCAGCGAATACGACCACCCGTTCCCGAACCCTTACGCGGCGGAAGGCAACGTGATGCTGGCGGCGGTCGCGGCGTTCCAAGATTGGTCGGCGATTTACCAATTCGCTTGGTCGCACAGTTCGCAATACCAACGCGACGCGATGGCGCCGTTCTTCGACATGTGCGCGCAACCGATGAAAACGGCGCACCTTCCGGCCTGTTACGGCATGTTCGTTCGCGGCGACGTCAAGAGCGGGCCCGGCGAATACGTTTACAAACCGTCGATGACGCAAGCCGAGGAATCGCAAATCCAACGCGACGGCTTGACCGGCTACCACCGTTCGCTTCAAGGGCTGAACCTCGACCGTTCGCTCTCGCTCGCGGTTTACGCCGGAATCGAGCTTCCCGACCTGAAACTCCCGACGTCGGAAGTCAAGTCGGCGAAAGAAATTAAGAGTTGGGCCGACCTCCCGGCGCGTTTCGGTTCGAAGGAGAAAAAGGAAATCGTCAACGATCATCAAGAAATCCGTTGGAACTTCGCGACGCCGGATAAAGGCTACTTCGTCGTCGACTCCGCGAACACGAAAGTTTTCAGCGGTTTCGTTACGCAACCGACGCGATTCGACGGCGTTACGCTCGACGTCGGCGCGACGGAACTCGGTTGGGCGACCGTTTCGCTCGTCAAGGGAACGAACGTCGACCTCGACGCGGAAAAAGTCGGCAAGCTAACTTCGGGACGCTATCTCTTGACGGCGACCGGCGCGATGCAAAACACCGACGCGAAACTGGTTAAAGTCGGCAAAGACGTTACGACGGCGGGACATTACGGCGGGGCGCTCGGTCGCGCTCCGGTTCTTTGCGAAGGCGTCCCGGCGACGCTGACGCTGAACGGCGTCGACGCTAAATCTGTTTCGGTCTTCGCTTTAGACGAAAGCGGCGCTCGCAAGGGCGAACTTTCCGTCGAGTCGACCGCCGACGGCGCGCGCTTCGGAATCGGCCCGGAAAGCAAGACGATTTGGTACGAAGTCGTTATTAAATAACGCTTTCCGTTTCTAACACGGCGTTAAAAAACCCGACGCGACAAGTTTTCGCGTCGGGTTCTTTTTTTTCGCAAGCGCCGCGTTTGTTCGGCGACGTTTTTTCGTTTAACTTTTTTCGCCGTTCGCCGTTTAACGCGTTTAATTCTCCGATTTATCTTCCGTCGCCGCCGCTTCGTTCGTCGCGACCGCCGGTTTCGGCGTCGGCGTAAAGAGCGCGTAAAAGCCGATCAAAATCGCGCCGCAAACCAAGCAACTGTCGGCGATATTGAAGTTCGGCCAAGGATAATCGCCGAGCATCACGAGAATCCAGTCGCGGACGGCGTAAATCGGTTCGCCGACCATCTCCGGCGGGCAGCCCCAAACGTCGGCGTCGAAATCGCTCCAACGCATCCGGTGCAAGCCAAGGCGATCCCAAAGGTTCCCCAAAATACCGGCGGTAATCAGTCCGAGCGTCGACGCGAGAAAAACGCTCCGCGTCGAGTCGGCCCAAACCCAGCCGATAATTCCGACGAGCGCGACGCAAGAAAGCGTTGCGAACAGCGGAATTTGCCCTTGCCCGATCCCGAAAAGCGCGCCTTGGTTCAGCGACGTTTGGAAGCCGAAAACGTCCGGAATCAGCCACCAAACGTCCGATTCGCCCGGTCGCCCTAAACGCTCGAAAATCCAGCGTTTCGTTCCGAGATCGAGCGCGCAAAAAAGCGCCGCGATAACGAAAAAAAGGAGCAAACGGGAAGAGCGCGACGACAACTTATTCATCGTTAAAAAAACTCGACGTCAATCTAGGAAAGGCGGGTAAAATAGGCGTCGACGTCCCGCAAACCGAACGCCGCGCGCCGACAAATTTTTCGCATTTTAACGAAAAAAACGGCTCAAGTCAACGCAAAAACGCGCTCGGGGGCTTCTAAAATTCGACTTTTGGGGTAAAATTTAAGGTCGTTCGACGAAAGCGACGCGCTTTCCGCAAAATAGCGTCGTCGTTTTCCGTTTGTCCCGCCGCGCCGCGAAGCGCGCCGTTCGGCGAGCCGTCCGTCCAAGTCGGAAGCCCGTCGGCGCCGAGCGCGTCGGAACCGATTTTACCAATCAGCCCAACCGAAGGAAAGGGGCCGCCCGCATTCCAAGCGCCGCGGTCGCAAGGCTTATATCAATGAACGTTTTCCAACGCTGCATCAATCCCCAATGCCGATCGACGTTCGACGTCGGCGAAATTCTTCACCGCTGCCCGACGTGCGGCGCGCTCCTCGACGTCGAGTACGATTGGGACAAGCTCCCGACGCCGAAAAAGCTCGCCGACTTTGAAAAATATTGGAGCGAACGTTCGAATCCGCAACGTTTTAGCGGCGTTTGGCGTTTTCACGAGCTGTTGCCGTTCGCGCCGCTCGACCAATGCGTTACCGTCGGCGAAGGGCAAACGATTCTGCAGCGTTCGAACGGCGTCGCGGAGTACGTCGGCGCCGCCGCGGGCTCGCTTTATCTCCAATACGAAGGGATGAACCCGTCCGGCTCCTTCAAAGACAACGGGATGGCCGCCGGAACGACGCACGGTCGCCTCGTCGGCGCGACGCAAGCGGCTTGCGCGTCGACCGGGAACACGAGCGCTTCGCTCGCGCTTTACTGCGCCGCGTCGAAGTCGATGAAGTCGGTCGTTTTCGTCGGTTCCGGGAAAATCGCTTACGGCAAGCTGTCGCAAGCGCTCGATTACGGCGCCCGCACCGTTCAGATTCAAGGCGACTTCGACGACGCGATGGCGCGCGTTCAGGAAGTCTCGAAGAAAACGGGGATTTATCTCCTTAACAGTTTGAATCCGTTCCGTTTAGAGGGCCAAAAAACGATTATGTTCCGCGTCTTGGAAGCGCTCCGTTGGGAGGTTCCGGACTGGATCGTCGTTCCGGGCGGCAACCTCGGCAACTCGAGTTCGTTCGGGAAAGCGTTTATCGAATTGAAGCGCCTCGGGCTGATCGACCGCGTTCCGCGCCTCGCCGTTATCAACGCCGCCGGAGCCGACACGCTCGACCGTCTTTACAACGACGAAGGCCTTCGCTGGAACGACGGAAACGTCGATAACGCCAAGATCGACGCGTTTTACGCTCAAATGGACGCCGAAAACCGCCGCGCTTCGACGATCGCCAGCGCGATCGAAATCAACCGCCCCGTCAACTTGACGAAGTGTTTGCGCGCGCTCGACTTCTGCGACGGCGTCGTCCGCAAGGTGAGCGAGCAAGAAATCGTCGACGCGAAAGCGAGCGTCGGCGCGAACGGCTTCGGTTGCGAACCGGCCTCCGCCGCGTCGGTCGCCGGCGCGAAAAAGCTGGTCGCCGAAGGAGTTATCGGCCGCGACGAGCGCGTCGTCTGCATTTTGACCGGACATCAGCTGAAAGACCCGAACGCGACGGTCGCCTATCACGGCGCCGACCCGGCGTTCTTCGAGAACGTTCTCGGGAAACGCGGCGTCGCGACGGCGCCCCTCGCGAACCGTCCGGTCGTCGTCGGAAACGATATCGACGCGATTCTCGACGTTTTACGTTGAACGCGTTTGCAACCGCCGCGCCGACGTTCGTTTTAACGTTGCAATTCGTTGAAATCCGTTTACAGAAACGACTTGCGACGCCGTTTTTCGGAGCGTTATTAAGATAATGACAAAATCGCCGCCCCTTCCCTCCGCCGACGAACGCGTTTCGACCGTTCGCCGTTCCCGCGCCCCGCTCGTTTTGGCGGCGCTCGCCGGAACGACGGCGCTTTTCGGCGCGGCGACGGTCGCGACGCTTTGCCGTTTTCCGGAACTTTGGCGCGAACCGGCCCGCTCGACGGCGGTTTTTCGCGTTCAAAGTCGCTCGATGGAACCGGCGTTTCTCGGCCCGCGTTTCGTTTGGAGCTGTCCGGAATGCGGCGGTTCGTTCGCGACGACGCTCGACGTCGACCCGTCCGGCGGCGTCCGCACCTTCGACGACGAAAACGAAACGACGGCGAACGAAAAAGCGGCGAACGTCGATTCGGCTCCCGACGCGAACGCGTCGAACGCCGACTCGCCGGAAGTCCGCAAATTTCGGGCGTCGGCGCGTTTTTTCCCCTGTCCGCGTTGCGGTTTCGACCGCGTTCCGGCGGCGACCGCCGTTTTCCAAGACGGGGCCCTCGTCGAAGCGACCGCGCCGAACGCCGACGGCGACTCAACGACGCAAAACCGTTCGGCGCAAAGCGTTAAAAGCGCATTCTACAATTGGAGCCGCCGATTAGAACGCGCTTGGAACGGCGAAAAAACCGAACTCCGCCCGGAGCGTTGGGACGTCGTCGTCTTCCGCGCTCCAACCGGACGGGCGACGTTGAAGCGCGTCGTCGGACTCCCCGGCGAAACGGTTGAAATTATTAACGGCGACGTTTTCGTCGACGGTCGCGTCGCGCCCCGAACGCTCGACCAAGTTCTCGCGACGGCGACCCGGCTCGACGCGACGCGATTTCGCCGAATCGACGACCGACTAACCGTCGTCGCGACGACGCCGATTTGGAGCGACGCGACGCCCGGTTCCGCCGCCAACGACTTCCCGCAAACGACTTTCAAACCGACGTCGATTTTCAACGAATCGCCGACGCCGCGTTGGAACGGCGACGACGTCGCGCCGGTCGAGCCGGTTCGCGATTTCGTTTTCGACTTTTCTTGGTCGAACGCCGACGGAGCGCCGACGCGATTTCGGCTCCTTGCGCGTCGCCCTAACCGCGCTTTTTTGCTTGACTTCGACGAAACGAAGGCGACGCTGTTCCTCCGCTCGACGCCCCTTTATAACGGAAAAACGAGCGCCGGGCGCTCCTTCGCCGAATTGACCGCCGCCGACTTCGCCGACGCGCCGGTCGAACGCGTTCCTTGGAACGTTTCGCCGAACGGCGACGCGAACGCAACCGACGGCGCGACGCGGTTTCGCGTTTTTCTCGTCGACGGCGAATTCGTTTTAACGCGCAACGACGGCGAGATCGTTCGTTTTTCAACCGAAGACGAAGCCGAAAACGCGACGGCGCCCGTTTCGACGCCGTTCGTTCTCCTCGGCGACGTCGCGCGAGCGTTCGCGCCGGCGTTGCGCCGCGACCTTCACTATTCGAGCATCGCCGCGCAAGAATCGGAACGGCGCCGCGACGGCGAAACGTCCGGTTATTTTTTACTCGGCGACAACTCCCCGGCGTCGCTCGACAGTCGTTTCGCCTCCTTCGGAACGGTCGCGCCGGACGCCCTCCTTTTCCGCGTCGCGACGCCGCCCCCCAACGCGGAATTTTAACAAACGTTTTCAATTTTTAATACAAAACCGTCAAACAATAAGGAACGCTTATGGGAACGCGCATTCCGTTGAACCCGGCTGAAATCAAACGTCGCGAAATACAAGAAAAACTCGACTTGAGCATGGCGGAAATCGGCCTCTCGGTGCGAACGACCAACTGCCTCGACGAGCAAGGAATTTCGACCGTCGGCGAACTCCTCAAGTGCAAACGCTCCGATCTCTTGAGCATTCCGAACTTCGGCGAAAAAACGTTGGAAGAAGTCTTTAACGCGTTGGAAAAACTCGGGTTCGTTCGCGCCGAACGGCGCCGCGACGCGGAGTAAACCGCCGCCTAACGTCCGTCGATAACGCTCGATAAGCGCGGCTTCGCCTTCGGTTCGCTCGGCGAAGCGCGTTCTTTGAAGGAACTCGAACGATGCAAACGACCAACTCGACGTCGAAACGCCCCGAAGATTCGCTAACCGCTTGGCGCCTCTCCGAATCGATTCTTCTCGGCGGCGTTTTTTCGCTCGGCCTCCTTATTTTAGCGATTCACTTGGCGACTTGGGGCGTCGAGGCGCGCCGCGAAAAACGGCTGTTGACGCAAATCGACTGCGTCGTCGAGAGTCGCGTTCTCCGTCCCCGCGCCGACGAACGAGGCGTCGTTTGGTATCGCCCGGAAGTCAAAATTAGTTACCGCTTCAACGACGAAACGTTTGTAACGCAAACCTTTGAGCGAGCGACGTTAACCGAAGACGGCGGTTTTCGTTTCGACCGCGACGAAGCGCTCGAAGCGTTGCGTCCGTTCGCGCCGGGCGTTCAAACGCGTTGTTGGGTGCGCGTCGACGACCCGAAACAAGCGTTTTTGCTAAAACCGTCGGCGATTTGGGGTTGGATTTTTCTCGTTATTCCGGTTTCGCTGATGCTTTTCGGCGGCGGTTGGCTCGTCGTTCGGATTCGCGACCGTTCTCTTTCTCGCGAAGCGCTCGCGAACGTTCGACGCCAAAAGACGCGTTACCCGACCGTTCCGAACGTTCCGCCGCTCGAAGATTCGCCGGGCGTTCGGTTGGCGCGGCGTTTGCGTCCGGACGTCAAAAAAACGTTCGCGTTCGGCGCCGCGACGTTGGGAACGCTCGCTTGGAACTTAGCGTCTTGGAGCGTCTTCATTTACGTCGTTTCGACGGCGGAAACCGCGGTCGACAAAGCGCTTGCGTTTGTTTTCTGCGCGGTCTTTTGCGGCGTCGGTTTCCTGTTTGGCTGCCGACTTTGGCGAGCGTGCCGCGTCGAACGGGTCGTCGGCTCGTCGGCGCTCGAAATTTCGGAACTTCCGATTTTGCCCGGGCGCAAAGTTCGGCTTTGCCTCTTTTTGCGCGGTCGCGTCGCGGCGAAACGCTTGGCCGTTTTCGTCCGTTGCGAAGAGGTCGCCCGTTACCTGCAGGGAACGAACGCGATTTGCAATCGTCGCGAAGTCTTTTCTCGAACGCTCTTTACGAAGTACGACGTCGACGTTCCGTCCGACGCGGAAGAGACGGAGGAATTTTCGACGACGCTTCCGCTGGGCGTCGCGCCGTCGTTCGAAGCGGAACACAACGAAATCGTTTGGAAGTTCGTCGTTCAAACGGAGTTCGCGGACGGCGAAACTTACGAGCGCGATTTCGGCGTCGTCGTTTACCCGGTCGTCGTTCCGGAGCGTTGACGGCGCGCCGTCCGTTTCGCCGCGACGGGAATTTCGCCGCCAATAAAAAAGACGCGACGTTTTGCGACGCCGCGTCTTTTCGTTTCTTGCCGTTCTTTTTCGGAATTCGCCGTCTTTTACACGACCGTAAAACTAAGCGTCCAAACGCTTCGCATATTCCGGGTCGACCCAAGAAACGTCGCCGAGCAGGTCGCCGAGCGGGTCGATTTCGGTCGCGGGGAGGCCGAGCCAATTGCGGCGGCGCCAACCTTCGGCGAACTCGTATTTCCCGGAGAGCCGCCCGACCGCCGCGTTCGCCTCGACCATCGAATCGAGGTAAGAGTCGAACCCTTGCGACGCGTCGAGCCATTCCTTTTGACTGCGATGACAAGCCAACGCCGAGCGCTTGACGTCGAGAACCGACGAGACGTCGACGTAACGCTCCGCGCGCACGAGCCGCCGCATCGCGTCGCGGTTCCCGTGCGGCTGCGCGTGATAAACGGCGACGTCCTTAAAAGTCGGCGGCGTCGGCGGTTCGACCGGCGCGTTCGCCATACACCGGCAAAAAGCGGCGGTCGCGGCCAAGCGTCCGGCGTTTTGGTGATCCTCCATATAGTCGGACGTCGATTGCGTCAACACGATATCCGGGTCGACTTCGCGAATAACGGCGATCAACTGCAACAGCGTTTCGCGACGGTAAAACACGTCGAGGTCGTCGGTTAGCGACTCGTGAAACGTCGCCCCGAGGAACGCCGCGGCCGCCGCGCCTTCGTCGCGACGCGTTCGAATCGTCTCGAAACGACGCATCGTCGCGGAACCCCAAGAACCGTTCGCGATCGACATATAATGAATCGAGCAGCCGCGCGCCTTCAAAAGCGCGAGCGTTCCGGCCATCGTGAACTCGATATCGTCCGGGTGGCAGCCGATCGCGAAAACGGTTTTCGACGCGACGTCGGACGGCGATTTTTCTTGTTTTTCGTTGATTTCGGCGGACACGCGACGGGCCTCCTTCGTTAAGTTAACCAAAATAAGGCAACAAGGCAAAATAAGCGAAATAAAAAAAGCGGCTTCGCGTCAAACGGAAACCGCTTTAAGTTCTGAAATATCAACGATTGGCGAAATCGCTGTCGAGCGCGTACTCGTCGTGCGGGTCGTAAGGACAGAAGAAAGTCGAAATCTTTTGCGCAAATTTAACCGTAAACGTTTTTTGGAACTCGACTTCCTGATACTCCGACTTCGGAATCGGCGTCGGCGGATAAGCGAAGTTCGGCGTCGACTGCCGCGCGAGGGTGTCGCCGGTTTTCACGTCGATCAAACGGACGAGCGCTTTGGCGTTACCTTGGTAAAATTGGGTCGAATGGTGAATTTCGAACGCGTCGACTTCGACGCCGATAACATAGTCCGCGCCGAGCTTCGCGCCCATTTTCTCGAAACTTTCCGACTTGAACGCTTCTTCGTCGAACATTTCCTCGACGCGTTCGTAAGGAATCCATTCGAGCTTCTTCTTTTTCTTCCCCTTAATATTGTTCGACACGACGTAAGTAATGCTCGTCGCCAAGTCGGCGTTCGGGTTCGATTGACCGAAAAGGTTCAAGTTCGAGCGGCAAATGACGACCATTTTCGATTCTTTCGGAATCTCTTTCATTTGGTCGGCGAAAATCGCGGGCGCGTCGGTTCCTTTGATGAGATAAAGGGGCGTCATCAGCGCGCCGGCGCACCCGGCCGAACAAACGAGCGTCGTCAAAAGCGCGCACGCGGCGAGAATAAAGCGTCGTTGAACAAGCATTGTCGAATCCTTCGTGAAAACCGCGCCGAGCTTCCTTGCCGTCGCCGCTTAACCCTAGCGACGGGCGCGTTTTGGTTTATTCGACGTCGGCGAGCGTTCGCCGAAGCGTCGCGGCGTCCGTCGTCGGGAACGCCGTCCTCTTTACTTATCGTCCGTCGCCGCCCCCTTGCTTAGCAAAAATTCGCTAAAATCGTCAAATTCGTTCCGATTTATTTTCCCGGGCCGACAAGCGCGTCGACGAACCGGTCGACCGAAACGAACCCGGCGGGATAACTCGCGACGTATTCGGCGATCGAAACGTTCGTCGCGACGACGAGTTCGATAAAAAGGAGAAGCGATTCGCGTTTCTTTTCGAGCGTCGCGAGCGGAACGAGCGGGTTGGAAGCGGAAGCGGGCGAAACGTCGAACGAGCAAAGGGTCGCCGGAGGGCCGAACGCCGCGCCGATCGTTTCGAGCGTCTTCAAATTTTCCGGAATAACGGCGCCTTCGAGCGCGAGCGTCGGACTCGTCGTCGACGGCGTTTCGAGCCGGTACGTCGGCCCGGCGAAAGGAAGCGTCGCCGGAATCGGCCAACCTTGCCCGGGCGACGGACGCGTTCGCCGCGTCAACGCGATTTGAGCGTCGCGCTTGACGATTCGCGCTTCGGCGACGCGAGCTTGCGCTCCGAGCGCGGCGGCGAGATAAAGTCGCGCGGTCTCGGTCGCCGCGGCGTCCTCCGCGCCGGAGGCTTTCGCGTTAAGTTCGTTAAACGCTTGCGTTAGCGTTTGCGCCAACGCCGATTCGACGGCGACGCGAGCCGACGCTTCCTGCAGGCGCCAATAAGCGCGAAC
>JAZQAP010000200.1:0-1706 GCA_045545275.1 Thermoguttaceae bacterium
CGAACGTTTGCGTCGCGCTTGTTTTTTCCTCCGCCGAACGTTTGCGCCGCGCTTGTTTTTTCCTCCGCCGAACGTTTGCGCCGCGCTTGTTTTTTCCTCCGCCGAACGTTTGCGCCGCGTTTGTTTTTTCCTCCGCCGAACGTTTGCGCCGCGCTTGTTTTTTCGCGTTGCCGAACGATTGCGTCGCGGCTTGTTTTCGCCTTGCCGAACGTTTGCGTCGCGCTTGTTTTTTCCTCCGTCGAACGGTTGCGTCGCGGCTTGTTTTCGCGTTGCCGAACGTTTGCGTCGCGTTTGTTTTTGGCGCCGCCGAACGTTTGCGTCGCGGCTTGTTTTCGCGTACAATAAAGAGGGGGCGGGCCCGGTTCGGGCGGCGTTTCTCTTGGACATAGTTGGACTTAACGCGAAACGGCGAAAGGCGCGAACAATGAACGGGGCGAGCGGAGCGAACGGGACGAACGGCGCGAAAGGAAACGAAACGCAAGCGGGCGAATTGGAATATCGGGGCGCTTACCAACGGCGCGACGGCGGGCTCGTCGTCGGAACGCTCGACGACTTGGCGGCGGATTGGCGCGCCGGAGCGGTCGACGCGTCGGCGCCCGTTTGCGTCGGCGGCGAACGTCGAACGGCGGCGGACGTTCTCGACGAATACGCCGAACGGGCGGCGGAGCGAGAACTTGGCGAAACTCGCGAGGAAGCGCGCAAAAGGGCGAACGAAGGGAAGGCGGCGCTAATCGGCGCGGCGTTTGTCGCGTTCGTTTTTTTAACGCCCGCCGTTATGGCGCCGGAAGCGATCGTCGGAGCGCTTTTGGCTGGGATACCGACGTTTCTCGTCGGCGCGATCGGGGCCGTTCTCGCCGGGAGCGAACGCGACTGGGAGCGAAGACGCGACGAAGCGAAAGCGCAAATCCTTAGACGAGACGGAGAAGGAGAAGAGGTTTGGCGAAATTCATCGACGTCGGCGTTAAGTTCGTCGCCGACGCTTCCGACCTCGACGTCAAATGCAACAAGAGCGTCGAACAGCTTAACGCGTCGTTGACGAAAACGCAAAAAACGTTAGGGCTGACGTATAACGAAAACCGGCTCCTGACGGACGCGCTCGGGCGTTGCGTCGAGGGGTTGTCGACGGCGCAAATCAAAACGGGAAACTGGGTCGACGAACTCGGGCGCGTTCGAACGCATTTAGGCGGTTTTACCGACGGCGTTTCGCGAACCCTCCTCGCGACGGGCGCGTATTCGGACGACTTTCTTAAGGGCGCGGTCGACTCCGTTTTTTCTTGCCGCGACGTTTGAGATTTGGCGAGCAATTGTCGAGCGTTCCGTTTCGCCCGCGTTTTCCGACGCCGAGCGCGTCGGGGCGTTGCAATCGCTTGCGATTGGCGGCGAGCTGTTGCAACGCGCTTGCTTTTTTCGCCGTCGAGCGGTTGCGTCGCGCTTGTTTTTTTCGCCGTCGAGCGGTTGCGTCGCGCTTGTTTTCGCGTTGTCGAGCGGTTGCGTCGCGGCTTGTTTTCGCATTGTCGAGCGGTTGCGTCGCGGCTTGTTTTCGCGTACAATAAAGAGGGGAGCGGGCGCCGGTTCGGGCGGCGTTTCTCTTGAACTCGGTTGGACTTAACGCGAAACGGCGAAAGGCGCGAATAATGAACGGAGCGAGCGGAGCGAACGGGACGAACGGCGCGAAAGGAAACGAAACGCAAGCGGGCGAATTGGAG
>JAZQAP010000201.1:0-5103 GCA_045545275.1 Thermoguttaceae bacterium
CGGGAATTTCGCGCTGACGACGGCGGACTATCGCAAGATCGTCGGCGGCAAGACGGCTGCGCTTCTCGAGTGCGCGACGCATATGGGCGCGTATTTGGGCGGGGCGCGCGGCGAGTCGTTGGCGGCGTTCGAGCGGTTCGGGGCGGCGCTCGGAATCGCGTTCCAAATCGTCGACGATATTCTCGACTTGGTCGGCGACGAAGCGAAGACCGGCAAAACGCTCGGAACGGACTTGGTCAACAAAAAAGAGACGCTTCCGCTGATTCTTTACCTTCAAAACGCGTCGGAGGCGGAGCGGACGGCGACGTTAAAGCGTTTGGAAGCGGGCGTTTCGCTCGACGAGCGTTCGGAGTTCGCGGCGCTCTTGACGGCGTCCGGCGCGGTCGACGCGGCAAGAGCCGAGGCGGACGCGTTGGTCGACGAAGCGCTCTCCATCGTCGCGAAATTGCGAGAAACCGGCGAAAAAACGTCGCGTTCGGAAGAGCAAACGCAAGCGTTCGACGCGCTGGAAGCGTTGGCGCGCTTCGTCGTAAAGCGGGATAAATGACGCGATTCGGCCAAAAGGAAACGCAACGCAAGACGAGCGGAGACCGCGTAAGATATAGAGACAACGAGAAATGTAAAAATTAAGGAAGGTTTAGCGGCGAAAGTCGCGAAAGGAGAAAGCCAATGCAACAGGCGCCTGAATTTAAGACTCGACGAACGGAGATCGCCGGAGTTTCGGTCGCGCGCCTCGCTCGCGAGTTCGGCGGGACGCCCCTTTTCGTTTACGACGCGGCGTCGATTAAGCGTCGCGTCCCCGATTTGACGTCGCTCGGCGTTTTCGACGTCGTTCGGTACGCGCAAAAGGCTTGCTCGAATATCGCGATTTTGAAGACGATTCGCGCTTGCGGCGCCGCGGTCGACGCGGTGAGCGCCGCCGAAATCCGTCGAGCGTTGGTCGCCGGGTTCGAACCGAAAGAAATCGCGTACACCCCCGACGTCTTCGACGCCGACGCGCTCGACTTGGTCGTCGGCGACGCGTTCGGCTGCGTCGTCAACTGCGGTTCGCCCGATATGATCGCGCAACTCGGCGCCGCGTTAGGCGAACGTTCGCAAGGCTTTAAGTTGACGATTCGCGTCAATCCCGGTTTCGGACACGGGCACAGCGCGAAGACGAACACCGGCGGCGATCTCTCGAAACACGGCGTTTGGTTCGAGCAAATCGGCGAGTGCGTCGCGACGGCGGCGCGCTTCGGAATGACGATTTCCGGCCTTCACCTGCACATCGGTTCCGGGAGCGATTTCGAACACTTGGCGCAGGTCGCGGGCGCGGCGGAGCGGTTCGCGGCGGAGATTGGCGACTCGGTCGAGTCGGTCAGTTGCGGCGGCGGCCTCCCGATTCCTTACCGGAGCGGCGAAGAATACGTCGACCTGAACGAATACGCCGCGCTTTGGGCGAAAACGAAAGGGGCGCTCGAAGCGAAATTCGGACGCAAAATCGAGCTGGAAATCGAGCCGGGACGCTACTTAGTCGCGGAAAGCGGTTATTTGGTCGCGCAAATCCGAGCGGTCAAAAAGCAGGCGGAAAACGTCTTTTATTTGGTCGACGCCGGTTTCACCCACTTGGCCCGCCCGACCCTTTACGGGAGCTATCACCCGATTTCGGTCGCGTTCGCCGACGCCGAGAACGCTTCGAACGACGGCGCCGAGGAAGACGCGATCGTCGGCGGCCCGCTTTGCGAGTCGGGCGACGTTTTCACGCAGGAGGAAGGCGGATACGTCGTCAAGCGGCGCTTGCCGAAGGCGGCGGTCGGCGACTTCTTAATTCTCGAAGTCGCGGGCGCTTACGGCGCGGCGATGAGTTCGAATTACAACTCGAAGTTCTTGGCGCCGGAAGTCTTGATCGAAAACGGCGAGCCGCGTTTGATTCGCCGCAAGCAAACGTTCGAACACCTGATCGCGAACGAAATTTTTTAGTCGCGCTTGAACGTTGGTTCGCGAACGAAATTTTTCGTCGCGCCGGTGAAAAAGCGGGCGCCCGATTTTAACAAACGTCGATTTTTGCGAAAATCGGCGTTTTTTTGTCGCCGCGTTTGTTGAAACAGATAAGGTTTGCGGGTTGCAACGGCGGGGAGTCGGTTTTTTTACGCGACCTAGGACGCCCGGCGTCCTACCTGAACGTTCGAGCCGCTTGACAGGCGTTTGAGGCGTTATTATAATCGGCGGCGAAGGCGAGTCGAATCTTTTCGGCGCGCTTTCGTTTCTCCTAGCGACGCGTTCCGAGCGTTCGTTCTTACCGCGAACCCGGAACGCCGGCGGCGCGGCGTTTTCGTTCTTTTCGTTTCGATTTTGCGCGTTCGAGTTTCGCCTTGACGGCGGGGCTCGAACGCGTCGCCGTTTTCGCGCGCTTTTTTCGTTTTCAACGCCTTTTTAACGCGGCGTTTCTTGACTTTTGCGCCTCGACGCGGTATATTAGACGAATCGAATCTTGACGAAGCGCGTCGTCCGACGGCTTTTTAGAACGTCGCGGCGTTCGCAAACGTTAACGCGTTAACTTGGTTAAAGAAAGAAGGTTGCGATGAGTCGCAAAAATAGGGAAAATACGTTGAAAAAATTGAGTTGGACGCTATTCGGCGGCGCCGCGCTGACGCTGGGCGCGTTCGGCGGAACCGCGACGGCGCAAGACGGGCAAACCGCGCAAGATACGGAAAACGCGCAAGCGGCGAAGCTCGCGGAAGCGGAAAAAGACGTCGAACGTTGGAACCTTGGTTCGGCGGCGGTCGACGCGGACGTCGAAACGCTCCGCCGTTGGTTCGCGGAAGCGCCGTCGATCTTGCCGGGCGCGAAAATTCCGCTCAAAGGCCAACCGCTTTGGCACACGAACGGCGAACTTTCGGACGAAATCATCCGCGAAATCTTTGAAGTCGGGAAAGAAAACGGCTTCGGCGGAATCACCTTCCTCCCGGTAACGAAGACGACGCCTAAGTATCTTACCGACGAATACTTTACGCAGTTCGGCAAGTCGCTCGATCTCGCCGAAAAACTCGATATGAAAATCGTCTTTTACGACGACCTCGACTTCCCGAGCGGCAGCGCCGGTTGGCGGCTCAAGGACGCGTTCCCGGATTCGACGATCAAACGTCTCGATAAAGTCGAGTGGAGCGTGAAGGGCCCGGCGGACTTTTCGGAAAAATCGCCGATTCCGTTCGGCGACAAGGTTCTTTTCGGGAAACCGGAAGGCGTTCTGCAAGCGGCGGTCGCGATGAACGTCGAAACGTTCGAGCGCGTCGACATTCGCTCCGCCGTCGCCGCCGACGGAACGGTCTCTTGGAAGGTTCCGGAAGGCGAATGGAAAATTTTCCTCTTCCTTTGCGTCGCCGACCCGAAAGGAATCGTCGACTATATGTCGCCGAAAGCGGTCGAAAACTTCTTCACGCTCACTTACGATTGTTTTTACGAAAAGTTTAAGGACGACTTCGGCTCGACGATCACGTCGATTTTCTTCGACGATATTACGAACACGCAAACGGACGGTTCGCGCAACTGGGCGCTCGAGTTTAACGCCAAACACCGCGAACTTTGGGGCGTCGACCCGACGCTCGACTATCCGGCGCTCTTTTACCCGATCGGGCCCGACACGCCGTCGGCGCGCTACCGACTTTGGACGACGCGCAACCGCCTCTTCGCCGACGGTTATCCGGGCCTCGTCAACAAATGGCGCCGCGACCGCAACCTCGATATGATCTCGACCGGCCACCCGCAAGGGCCCTACGTTATTCAACCGATCGATATGTGCGGCGACGCGATGGCGACGCAGCGCAACTCGGACGCCGTCCTTTTCGACTCGATTCACTACTACGGGCACGGCCGCGACGGCTTCAAAATCCCGACGTCGGCGGCGTATAATTACGACTTCCCGCTTTGCTTCGTCGAGATTTACGGCAACTACCGAAACAATACGTTCGGCCCGGACACGATGATGCGCTCGGCGATGGAAATTTTCGCGCGCGGCGGGAACGTGATGCTTCCGCACGGCACCTGGACCGACCCGGCGACCGTTTACATTCCGCCGGAAATCTCTTGGCGCAACCCGAAACTGCAAGGCGGTTTCTTGCCGAAATACGGCGACTTCGTTTCGCGCAACAGCCTCCTGTTGCAAGGCGGGCGGCACGTCGCCGACTTCGGCGTCCTTTACCCGGTCGACAACTTGAAGGCGTTCTTCCACTTCCAACACGCGTTCATTAAGGGCGACTATCCTTACGGCGTCCTGCTTCCGCGCGAAACGGACTACCTCGCCGTCGGTTCGGAGTTGACGTCGAAGATTTGGCGCGACTTTACGTTCCTTCACCCGCAAATCGTCGACGAGAAATGCTCGGTTGAAAAAGCGGCGACCGAAGACGCTAAGTCCGCGCCGGGCCCGGTTTTCCGTCTGAACAACCAAGCGAACTGGGAAGAGTATCGCGCGGTCGTTTTGACCGGCGCCGACGTCGTTTCTTGGGCGAACCTCAAGAAGATTTTGGCGTTTTACGAAGCGGGCGGAGCGGTTCTCGCGACGACGCGTCTTCCGTCGCAAGCGGCGGAGGGGCGCGAGTTCGACGACGAAGTTTGCGCCGCCGTCGAGAAGATGTTCGGCGTCGACCCGCGAACGCAGGCGCCGCGCGACGCGATTCTCACAGGGCAAGAAGACATTTGCCTCGCCGAGAACTTCCGTCAAGCGCGCGAAATCAACAAAGCGGGCGAATGGGTCGCGCCGGTCGCCGACCCGGAAAAATTGGTCGTTTACGAAGAGAACGTTTTGGGCGAACGTTCGGCGTTCGTTCCGCGTCCGACGACGGAAAACCTGCAAAAGGCGGCGGACTATCTCGTTCCGGTTTCGGACGTTCGAATCGTCGCGGCGCCGGGAACGACCCTTCCGACGTTGAAAGTCGTTCCGCGCTGGGACTATCCGATCGACGGGATGCTGCAATATTTGCACAAGGTCAAGAACGGACTCGACGTTTATTACTTCGCGAACTCGTCGAACTCGGCGGCGTCGTTCGACGCGACGCTCCGCGGCGAATTTGAGACGCTCGAACGTTGGAACCCGACGACCGGCGAAACGACGCCGCTCGCCGCGTCGGA
>JAZQAP010000202.1:0-9059 GCA_045545275.1 Thermoguttaceae bacterium
CTTGGCCTCCGACTTGGCTTGCGAACGTCGCGAAAAACGGATGCGCGCTCCTAGCGATTACCGAACGCGTTACGTTCTCGCCGTTCCCCGCGGCTTGGATAAAGACGGCAAAAGCAACGTAAGCCATCGCGCTTTTTTTAAGGCGAAACTCGACGCCGTCAACGCCAAATTGGCGGCGCGCTCGCCCAACGCGTCCTTTCAACTGGACGAAATCTTATTTTACGACGATTCGGGCGTCGACAATTTCGAAGATCGCGCCGTCGCTAAAATTAACGACTATATGATTCGTCTCGAAAAGGAGGCGGTCAAGGAGTTGGTCGCCCGCAACCTCTTAAAAGACGACGCTTGGCTAATCAAAGACGGTTCGCTTGAATACGCGAAAATCGACCGTTCGGATCCCTTCGCTTACGCCAAAATCCGCAGTAATTACAAACGCGTCGTCGGCGTTTCGAAGTCGTTTAATCCGGAACTTGCGCGACTTCAAAAGGGCAAGAAAAATGCAAAAAGCGCGTCGCAAATGATCGCCGCGCTCAAACCGTTCGAACGGACGCCGGCGTTTATGTACGAAACGTCGCGGGTCGACGGTCGTTTCGCCGTTTGGTATTTGCGTTTGCGCGCCCAAACGACTTGGAGTCGCGGCCCGTTCGACGGCGTCGTCAAACTCGAAAAGATTCTCGTTACCGCCGAAGAGCGCGAACTTGGTTTGCCGACCGACGTCGTCGACAAGATCAGCGCCTGGGTTCTTAACGAACGCAATCCCGTCTGTTACGGCAAAGACGCTCGTTGGGCGAACGTTCTTTACCCAATCCATCTTACGGAAACGTTTATCAAAAGTCGTTATTTAAGTTCGGATCACTTCTTGCGTTTGTTCTGAAAGGAAAACTATGCCTTCGTTTCCCTCCGCGAAACGTCTCGTCGGCAAAGTCGCCGCGACGGAAAAGCAACCGTCGACGATCGACGAATTTTACTTCTGGACGCGCGAAGATTTCATTTTGAATCCGTTCGACGTTGTCGTTGTCCGACACGTAAACGAAAGTCTCACTTACGGCGTCGTCGAGGAAATTTCACACGTTACCGACTCCGGCAGTTTTCTCGCGGACTTCGTTTCGAACGATTTTGGCGACCTCGACTGCGCGCCGCCGAACACGCTTCGCATCGGAATGAATTACGCGAAAGCGCGAGTCGTCGGGAACACGAAAGACGTGTACATTCCGGTTCGCAACGGTTCGCCCGTATCGCTCGGGACGCCGGAGGAGGTTTGCGACGCGCTCGGCCTTCGGCAACACGAACAAAACGGCGTCGTTTGCGGCTGCCTTGAAATGTACGGTTCGTCCGACGCAAATCGAGTCGAATTACCGGTTTACCTTAATCCCGATTTTCTCGTCGGACCGGAGGGCGCGCACCTGAACATCTCCGGGATATCGGGCTTGGCGTCGAAAACGTCTTACGCGATGTTTTTGCTGAACGCGTTGCAGCAAGCGTCGTTGCAAGAGCGTTTAGAGCAAAGCGTCGCCTATATCGTTCTAAACCTCAAGGGGCGCGACTTATTGACGCTCGACCGCCCCGCTCCCGACCTTTCGGACGACGCGCGCCGCGTTTACGAAACGCTTGGACTCGACGCGACGCCGTTTCGCCAAGTTAAATACTTCTACCCGAACGGCGGCGAACGCAATCCTTGGATCGGAACGTACGGTCGCCCAGAGGTTGTCCGCGAACAAGTCGAAGCGGGTCAAGCGTTTCGTTACCAATACGTTTTCAACGAAGACAAAGAAAATCTCGAATTGCTTTTCTCGAACGTCGACGACCCGCAAAGCACGATCGAATCGATCGTTCATTTTATTTTGAACGAAGAAGGCGATTTCAGCGCCAATAAAGTCGATAATTGGGAAACGCTACTGGAAAAAGTTGGCGAAATGTGCGAGTCGGGGCGCGCGGCCAACAAAGAAATTTCGGTGATGAGTTGGCGCAAGTTTATGCGGCTTTTGCGCAAATCGATCGACAAACCGATTTTTTCGAGGGATATCGAACCGAGCAAACAAGAGATTCGCCTCGAAGACGCAATCAAAAAAATCCGCCCGAACGACGTTTACGTCGTCGACGTCGCCAAGCAAGACGAAAATATGCAAGCCTTCGTTTTCGGTTCGGTAATGCAGGCGGCGCAAAAACTGAAATTAGGCGGTTTCGACGAAGAACTCTCCGAAGAAGCTCGCAAGTCGATCCCCGACCGCGTCGTTATTTTCGTCGACGAGTTGAACAAATACGCGTCGAGCGACTCGCCGAAAAACTCCGCGATTTTGCGTCTTTTACTCGACGTCGCGGAACGCGGACGTTCGCTTGGAATCGTGTTGTTCTCGGCGGAACAATTCAAGAGCGCAATTCACAAGCGCGTCGTCGGCAACTGTTCGACGCACGCCTACGGACGCACAAACGCGATCGAGATCGCCGACAAAGCGTATTCCTTTGTCCCGGCGACCTTTAAGAATATGATGACGCGTCTAAAACAGGGCGAATATATCGTTCAAAATCCAATTTTCAACTCGATGCTAAAAATCAAATTCCCGCGCCCGTTGTACGAGCAAGATAAAGGAGCGACGAAATAATGGAAACGTTTAAATGGGGAAAACAAACGCTCGCCACCTTGTCGACGGGCTTGTACGCCAACCCTTTTTTCATCTATCGCGAATACGTGCAAAACGCCGCCGACGCGATTGAAGAAGCAATTGGCAAAGACTTAATTACCCGCGACGCCGCTCAAATTCTTATCGACGTCGACGCCGAGAAACGCGAAATCACCATTCGCGACGCCGGCGTCGGCGTCGAACGCTCGCGAGTCGCCGCGACATTGGGGAATATCGGCGATTCGCAAAAAAACGCCAATGAGCGCATCGGACGTTTCGGCATTGGCCGAATGGGCGGTTTGGGCTACTGCGAAAAATTGATTTTTGAAACGTCCGCGTACGGCGACGATACGAAAAGCGTCGTCGAGTGCGACGCGAAAAAATTACGCGACGCGCTCGGAAGTCCCGACGTAACCGACGACGCTAGCGCAATTTGGCTTTCGATCGTTAATACTCGCGAAGAGCCGGCCGACCGGAACGAGCGCTTCTTTACCGTCAAGCTGCTCGGCGTTTACGAGTCGCACGACGAACTGCTCGACGTCGACGAAGTGAGAAAGTATTTGTCGCAAGTCGCGCCGGTTCCGTTCACCAGTTTGTTTACGCATCGCGATAAAATCAAAACCTTTTGCGCTGAAAACAAGTTCGAATTGCGAGAATACGCGTTGTTTCTTAACGGCGACGAAGTCTTTAAGTGTTACACGGATCCGTTCGACGATCCCTGTAACGGCAAAGTCGCAAAAGTCGAGGTTCGCGACGTCCAATGCGGTATTTTAGAAGAAAACGGACAATGTTGGGGCTGGTACTGGTACGGGGAAACCGATTTCGACGGCGCGCTTCATAAATATTGTCTTCAAAAAGGTTTGCGTCTTCGGCAATGGAACGTGCAAATTGGCGAGTCCGATTGCTTAAACCAAGCTAAAGGGTGGCCCGAAGAGCGCGGCAACAACTATTTCATCGGCGAAATTCACGCCAATCCGAAGAAATTGAATCCCAATGCGCGACGCGACTACTTTATTCAAGACGATAATTGCCGCATTTTCGAACGGCAGCTCCAAAAATTCTTTCGCGAATTAACGCCTATCTATCGCGTCGCCTCTGAAAGGCGAGCGTGCGATAAAAAAATCGAAGCGGGTCGCCGCGCGCAAGAAGAGTACGAACGTCAAGAAAGCCAAGGTTTTTTCGATCGTCAAGCGGAAGAAAAAGCGCGGCAAGAACGCGACTCCAAACTTGCGGCGGCGCAAAAAGCCCAAAAAGAGCGCGAAAAATTGGAACGCAAATGTCTCGAAGCCGCCGAAACTTCCGGAACGCCTAACGAAACGCCGACGCGAAGGACGCTTCGTAATATTGTCGAACGCGCCACTAAAGTAGCGACGCCTCCCCCGCCGCTACCGCACCCCGTTCGTCCGATCGTCGAAACCTCCGCCAAACAGGACGCCGCGAACGCGCCGTCCAAACCGCCCGTTACCCCGTCTCGGTCGCAATATTGGATCGACGCGTTTGAACCCGGCGAACGAAGAATTTTAGAAATCGTTCAAAAAGTCCTAAAAGATTCGCTGAAAGAAAGCGAAGCGGATAAAATTTGGTCGAAAATTACGCAAAAAATTACGAAACAATGAAACGCGTCTTACTTTTAGAGCCGAACTACAAAAACAAATATCCGCCGATGGGGCTGATGAAGTTGGCAATGTACCACCGACTTCAAAGGCCCCGCTGGGACGTCGTTTTCTATAAGGGCGACTTGCGCGAATTTGTTCTTAACGAATACGTCGACGACGTCGTTAAGACTTTTGAAAAGAAGTATTTGCAAGGATCGTGGCGTTCTCTTGTTCCGGAAATTCGCGCCTTTTTGAAAACAGGCGTCGTCGAACCCGACTCGTCTCTCGAGTGGATTTGCGACAAGAACTTTGGCGCCGAAGCCGAGTTGTTCGAGATTCGTAAAAGTTACAAACGGGGCGATTATTTCAAAAAAAAGCGTTGGGATCGCGTTTGCGTTACGACGCTCTTCACCTTTTACTGGAAAATAACCGTCGAAACGATCGAGTTTGCGAAAAAAATCGTTAAAGATCCGTCGCAAATTTTAGTCGGAGGCGTTCTTGCGTCCGTCGTACCGGACGATTTAGAAGCCGCGACAGGCGTCAAACCGCATCGCGGCTGCATTTACGATAAAAAAATCTTCGACGATAAACCGCTCAAGGCGCCGTTTGACGTTCCGATTGACGAACTGCCGCTCGATTATTCGATTCTCGACGAAATCGACTACCGTTACCCCTGTTCGGACGCGTATTACGCTTACGCGACGCGCGGTTGCGTCAACCGTTGTCCGTTTTGCGCCGTCCCAATTTTGGAACCGGAGTATAAGAAGCGTATTCCGCTCGCGCCGAGAATCGAAAAAACGCGCGAATACTTTGGAGAGCAACGCGATCTCCTACTCTTGGATAATAACGTTTTCGCGTCGTCGGAGTTTCCGCAAATCGTCGAGGAAATTCGAAGTCTCGGTTTCGGCAAAGGCGACAAATTCACGGCGCCGAATCCGCTTGAAATCATAGAAAAACAGCTTGTAAGACGTTGGAACGACCGCGCTTATATTCGCAAAGGAGTCGCGCTTCTCAACGCTTATTGCGAACGTTTACGCGGCGAAGAGCAAGACCGAGTCGCACAAGCGTTAGTCGACTACAAACTATCTAGCGCTCATACGGCGACCCGCGATAATCTGCTGGAAGTTTGCCGGATGTTTAAAAAAGACTACGCGCGCATCCTTCCTCAACGGCCTATCGTTCGCCGCGTCGATTTCAATCAAGGCGTCGACGCGCGACTTGCCGACGAAGAAAAAATGAAGGCGTTAAGTCGTCTCGCGATCAAACCGCTACGCGTCGCGTTCGACGATTGGAAGCTCCGCAAGCCTTACGTTCAAGCGATTTACTACGCGCGAAAATACGGAATCGTCCAAGCGTCGAACTACCTCCTTTACAACTTTCGCGACCAACCGATCGACTTGTATCGCCGCCTGTTGCTAAACGTCGACTTGTGCGACGCGCTCGACGTCAATATTTACTCGTTCCCGATGAAGTATCACCCAATCTTTGACAAGGAATGGTTTACCAACCGTCATTATTTGGGCGCGCATTGGAGTCGGAAAGCGATTCGCGCGATTCAAGTCGTTTTGAACTCGACCAAAGGCAAAGTCGGGCGAAGCCGAACCTTTTTTTACGCCGCGTTCGGTCGCGACGAAGCCGCCTTCGCCGAGTTGCTGCAAATGCCGGAAGCGTTTATTCTAAACCGCTGGGACGCCGAGATTTCCGGCTTAACGTCCGCTTGGCGAGAAGCGCGCGCCAACCTAAACGATTCGGAAAAAGAAAAAGCCGACGAAATCGTTTGCGCCAACCGCTTCGTCGAAGAAGATTGGCGCGACCTAACGAAGCGCGCGCGAAAATATCTCCAATTTTATTTAAAAGACAAAACGGAGATTTCAACCGCGTCAAGTTCTGAAAAAGCGATGTTTATCGACGATTTCCAAAACGCGTGTTCGCCCGAAATTTCGCCGATTTGCCGACAATTGTTGGCCGAAATCGCTCGCTAAACGCCCGCTCTCCCGCTCCGTTCCGCAACGACGCTTAAGTTGAGGAACGGAAACGGTTGCGGCGCAACATTGACCGCTAAAAGAGAAAGCCGTTCGCGGGCGGCGCGCAGGCTTTGACGATTTTCTCAAACGCCGTCGGACGGTCGTGCTTCAACGCCGAATCGGTTACGTCGAGAACGACGCCGCGTCGGACGTCGAATTCGGCGATCTCCGGACGAACGAGGACGCGTGTTTCTCCGCTTTCGCTCGTCGCGTAAACGCCGTTTTCATCGAAACGTATCTCGATTCCGTTGTTTTCCAGCATTCGCTTCAACGGAAGAAGCGCGTCAAATTGCTTTTCAATCGAAAGCGGCGTCGGAAGCGCCGCGTCGCGTCCCCAACGCAACAACGCCAACGCGTCGAAACGGTCAAGACTCCCGTGATAAAAGCGGTTGCGGTAATGCTTTAGACAGTCGAAACACGCCGATTTACAGCGGCAATCGCACAACGACCTTTCCGTCTCCACAAACGCTTCCTCGATCGACTCGGCCAAACTCGTAGCGTACCCTGCCCCGCTCGACAAAGAGTCGTAAAGTTAAACGTCGACGACGTTTTGTCGTGCGCGAACGCGATAACCGGCGACCAGTTCGTCGAAGTCGAGGTCGAGAATCTTACAAAACGTCTTGCGCAACGCTTCCGCCAACGTGCGAGCCGCGCGCTTCGTCCAAGACGACGAAGCGTCGACGCCCGGCGGAAGGCCGATCTCCAAAACGAGCATATCGGCGATAAAGTCGCAATCTAAGTTTGTTTGAATTAAATCTTTGTGCAAACACTTGAGCGACGTTCCATACGATCGCGGATGAAGTTTTAGCGCGCTTTTCGCTCGTTTTTTCGTCGGTTCAAGCCAAAGCGTCGCCGTGTCGTAAAGCGTGTTGCGCGCGCCGCAAAACAAACGTAACGCGTATTCTTGCATTTTGGGCGGCGCGGCGTCCATTTTCTTTTCCGGAACGAACTCGTCGCCCCAATCTTTCGCCTCGTCTTCGTCGCTCAAAAGCTCATCGTACAACTTCGCCGTTTCCTTGTCGCGCAGGAACGGAATTTTTTTATTTTTCGCGGCCCAGTACGCGACGAAACCGTATAAGTTTTGCAACGGCTGGACTTCCTTTTGTTCCTCCATCATTTTAACGGCAAGCGCGAAGAGCTGTCGCGCCGCGCTAAGATCCGCCGTCGTCGACATATCGCGCGCCAACTTCGCCGCCCGCTGTCGACTGTCGGAAAAAAGCAAAACCTTGCGTCCTTCGTTCGGCAGACGTTCCTTGCCCGGAACGCTCGGCTGCGAATGGAATTGCGAACCGATCACGTTGAAAAAGGAAGCGTCGCCGCGAGCGCTAAACGTCGAGACGTCGCCGCGCCCGAATCCGCTTCGGCAACGAGGACACGAGGCAAACGTGTAAACGTCCGGCCGCTCGTTTCGAACGTAATCGGAATAATAAAGCGTTCGAACGCCCGATTTGTCGGCCCAAGAATCGTCGCGGAAGTTGACGTAACCGCTTTTAACGTCCAAGTAACAGCGTCGAAGCGGATACTTGGAACCGCCGCCCTTCCCCTTTTTCGACGACGCCGCGTCGTCGCTTGCTTGCGTTTCTTTCAACGCGCTTGGTTCGAAGTCGCGCGGCGCCGGAAAGAGCCGAATTTCTTTCATCGGACGGCTCGAATCGACGGCGGGATAACGCTATAAAAAATCCGTTTTGCGTCTCTCGACCGCGTCTTCGAAGACCCAGCCCTTAATAAAGAGCGCGCCGCAACGCCGGTCGTTCGCCAGTTCGTAAACCGCGTTTTGACAATGCGGACAGAAATCGCCGCGACCGTCGATAAAAATCGCGCCCAACCCGACGTCGTCGTTCGGGTTATCCGCGACGCGAACGGCGCCCGGACACTCCGGATTAAGGCAAGCGTAAACGCCTTTAATCCCGCGAAATAGAGCGTGCATCCGCGCCGGAAACAAAACGGCGTCGTCTTTTCTCGCCGACGTCGCGACCGCCAGCAAAACGCTCGCCGCCTCCGTTTTTTCCGCCGAACCGAAAACGATTTGCGCGACGTTCGAAAGGGACGTCGCCGCGCCGCGACACGCTGTAAAAAGTTGAGCGAACGGTCGGAACAGGCTCAAATTGTCGTATTCCCAAGCGCGCAAGTCGTCGAACAAAACGACGTTAGCGTCGTCGAAACCGGGAACGCCGCGCCAAAAACGCCGAAACGCCTCAAATCGCGACGTCTCGTCGCCGTCTTCAAAATCGTTCGGCGAAAACGCGTCGAACTTCGCTAGGGCGTGTTGCCATAATTTGGCATTCCCCTTGCGCAACCGTTGCGAATATGGTATAATTCGTGCATGAGAATCACTAAAAAACAATACAAAAAAATCGAGCCGCTTTTGCCGAAACCGCGCGGCAACTTTGTCGTTGAACATTTAAAGGTTTTGAACGCAATACTTTATGTTGCCGAAAACGGTTGCAAATGGCGCGCTCTGCCTCGTCGTTACGGGCATTGGAACACGGTCTATCGTCGCTTTCGACGTTGGGCCGAAAGCGGCGTTTTGTCGCGAGTGATGGAAGTCCTTCAAAACGAAGCGCTTAGCGGCGCCGATTTTTCGGTTTTATCGTTGGATTCGACGTTCGTAAAAGCAAGTCCAAGCGCCGCCGGCGCTTTAAAAAAACGGGCCGCAAGCGATCGGGCGGACGAAGGGCGGCCGCACGACCAAGATACATGCGATCGTCGCCGGCCCGACGATTCCGGTCGCGCTAAAACTCACGCCTGGGAACGTCAGTGACGCGCCCGTCGGGCGAGAACTTCTCCGAAGCCTTAACGTTAAACGACTTAAATCCGAGTTT
>JAZQAP010000203.1:0-2222 GCA_045545275.1 Thermoguttaceae bacterium
CCGCTTTGCCTTCGCGACCGTCGCGACCGATTTCGAGCGCCAAGTCGCCGTCCGTTTTCAGCGTTTTGAGCGGCACCTTCGTTTCGATCTTGCGCAACTCTTTGCCGGACAGCTTTTCCAAGTGTTCGCCGAGGTTCATCACGCTGATCGAGTCGAAGCTGTCGTCGACGAAGCCGGTGTAAAGGGCGGCGACGCGCGAGCCGTGCGGGAAGAGGTCGTCCGCGGCCGCTTCGAGAATCGCCTGCGTCATTCGCTCGTAAACCGGCGCGTCGTCCGGGAGGTTGAGGACGACCGTTTTGACGCCCGCCTCTTCCGCGCCTTCGAGGATTTCGCGGTTGGTCGCCGCCGCGACGAAGTAGGAGTCGCCGAAAAACTTTTTCAAGCGGCGCCAGTCGATCGACGCGTCGAAGAGGAGCAGAATTCCCGCCGCTTCCATCGCTTCGCTGATCGAGATCGCGTTGGCGAGGAATTTTTGCAGGTAATCGGTGAATTTCAGTTGGGGCATCGGAGGTTCCTCGTCGACGGCGTTCGACGGTTTCGAGGCGGCGTCGACGACGGGAACGACGGCGAGCGGAACGAAACAAGGGAAAACGCAAATGGACACGGTGAAAGTTTGACGCGTCTTACTTTCGGACGCGATTTCTAAGGGACATAATAGTTATCGACGCATTACCGTCGACGGTCGACGATATTTTGTCAAAAACGCGGAAAAACGCGCGTTTTTTTCTTATTTTTTCCTTCTCGACGCGCTTTCGACAAGAGACGTCGACGCCGCGTCGAAGAGGAGGAAGCGGGAACGTGTTCGAACGTCTATAACGATTGTATGCGTTTTGTCGGCGACGTCCCGGCGTCGAACGGAAAATTAGGAGGATTTTTGGAGGTTTTTTGGAGGAAAACGGTCGAGCGGCGCGTCGCGACGAGAAAAAGAGGGTTGAGCGGCGGAGGCGACGGCAAACATCGCGGCGCGGGCAAAAGGCGTAAATCGCTTTCCCGAAAGAAGAAATGAAAGCGACGGTTAATAGTTTGATAAGAAAAGCTGATGATTAGCTTTGGCTAATATAATTTTTGAGAAAATTTGAAAAGGGCTCTTGCCAAAAAGCGGAAAGCGGGCATAATAAACGCGAAAGTTGAAAATTACAAATCTTAATTGAAAAAACTGTTAGTATTAAGAAAACTAATAGCGCTATAAGCAATTTGGAGAGAAAAATGTCCGAAGAACGCAATCCGTTTGTCATCGCTCAAAACCGCGTTAAGAAAGCCGCCGCCGCGCTCGGGCTCGACGCCGCGACGACCGAACTCCTTTGCTCGCCGCAACGCGAAGTCGCCGTCGCGCTTCCGGTCAAAATGGACGACGGAACGACGAAAGTCTTCCAAGGCTTCCGCGTTCAATACAACACCGCTCGCGGCCCGGCCAAAGGCGGCATCCGTTGGTTCCCGACCGAAACGATCGACACCGTTCGCGCGCTCGCTTGCTGGATGACGTGGAAAGCGGCGGTCGTCGACATTCCGCTCGGCGGCGGTAAAGGCGGCGTCATTTGCGACCCGAAATCCCTCTCCGAAACGGAAAAAGAACGCTTGGCTCGCGCTTACATTCGCGCCGTCGGCCCGGTTCTCGGCATCACCAAAGACGTTCCGGCGCCGGACGTTTACACGAACGGCCAAATTATGGCGTGGATGATGGACGAATTTGAAAAGATGACGATGGAATGCCATCCGGGCGTCATCACCGGCAAACCGATCGCGATCGGCGGTTCGCAAGGGCGCGGCGACGCGACGGCTCGCGGCGGTATTTACGCGACCCGCGAATGCGCGAAGGCGTACGGGATCGACCTTAAAGGCCAAACCTGCGCCGTTCAAGGCTTTGGGAACGCCGGGCAATTCGCCGCGACGCTCGCCGAAGAAATCCTCGGCATGAAGGTCGTCGCCGTTTCCGACTCGCGCGGCGGCGTCTACAATCCGGAAGGGATGAGCGCGAAAGAGCTCGTCGAATACAAGAAGGCGAACGGCGGCCTCGCCGGTTTCCCGGGCGCGAAAGAAATCACGAACGAAGAGCTGATCGCGACGAAAGTTTGCGTCCTCTCCCCGGCGGCGCTCGAAAACACGATCACCGAAGCGAACGCGAGCAAAGTCGACGCGCAAATCGTTTGCGAACTCGCGAACGGCCCGACGACGCCGGAGGCCGACGTTATCCTCGACGCGAAAGGGATTCACGTCATTCCGGA
>JAZQAP010000204.1:0-1579 GCA_045545275.1 Thermoguttaceae bacterium
ACTCCCGACCGTTCCGGTTCCGGCTCAACCGAAAAAGTTGATCGAACCGGCCAGCCCGAATCCGTCGACCGGCATTCCGGCCGTTGAAAACTGGGGCGGCAGCAACTTCAACTAAGTCGTTTCGCGCCTTTTTCAACTCCGCGCCGAAAACGTTTAACCGCGTTTTCGGCGTTTTGTCGACGCGATTTTGACCTTGACTCGACGTCGCGCCGACTTTTTTACGCGACCGTTAGAACCCGGCAAACTCGACGTTTATCCCTCGACTCGCGTCGGAACAAACGTCGAGAGCGTTTGCGTTTCGACCGGCGACGTCGCGCGGCGACGCGGCGTTTTTGTTTCTTGGAAGTCTTTTGAAGACGGAACCCTCAAAATAGAAAAACCCCAATGAGCCGCCAACGTCTTTTCCAACGCGCCGCGTCGACCTTTTCGGCGTTCCTTTTGCGTTCGTCGTTCGCGATCGCCGCGTTCGGCGTCCTTCTTAACGCCGGTTTCGCCGTCGCGCAAACCGCAGGTTCGCATTACCTTCATCGCCCGTCTTTGCCGACCGGCGAACTCGCGGGCTTTTATCGTTTGAGCGGCGCCGATCTAACGCAAGCTCAACCGGTCGCTTGGCGTCTCCCCGACGGCGTTCGCGTCGGAATCGCCGCGCCCGGCGGTTACGTCTTTAATCCGAAGACCGCCGCCGTCGACGGTCGCGGCGCGCTCCTCGCCAACGCGTTCGCGCTCCAACCGGGTCGCGTTTACCGCTTCCAACTGACCGATATTCCGTTCAATCCCGAACGCGCCCTTTATCCGACGCTCGAACTGATCGGGCGTTTGAATCCGCCCGCCGGTCGCGAATGGGACTTCCCGATCGAAATCGACCTGCCGCAAGCCGACCTCGAACTTGCGTTAAACGGCAACTTGGTTACGCGCGTCGTTTTCCTTGAAAACTCCGAAAACGCTCGTCCGACCGACGCCGACCGTTCGACCGCCGACTTAACGGTCGAAGTTCCGAACAATTACGATCCGGTCGCCGTCGCCGCGTCGAAGGGGCGCGTTCTCGCGATTCTCCGCGTCGGGAGTCGGGCTCCGGTCGACCTGCCGAACGCCGAAAACTCCTTCTATTTCGGATTGCCGCCGTTCGCGCTCGCGCCGGCGAGCCCGCGACCGCTCGCGTCGACGCCGGAAACGTTCGACGTCGTCGAAAGTCCCGAAACGACCGCCGAAACCGAAACGCCGGAAACGGACGAAAACGTCGAGACGCCCGAAACGCTTGAATTAATCGCGCCGAAATCGACCGAACCGGAAAACGCGTCCGACGCGGAACCGGACGCCGAATAAGCGCGCGCTCGACGACCGTCGAAACGACCTTCCAACGGCGAACAGGTTTTCCTTTTCGCCGTTAATTTTTAACCCAAAAATCAACAATGACCGTCGATTTCGATCTTAATCAAGGCGCGGCGCGTTCGTCCTCCGTTTCCGTCGCGCTTCCGTTTCGCTTAGTCTTAGGGAGCCGTTCGCCGCGCCGTCGCGGGCTCTTGACCTCCGCCGGTTACCGTTTCGCCGTCCTTCCCGCCGACGACGCCGTCGAGGAGCG
>JAZQAP010000205.1:0-1762 GCA_045545275.1 Thermoguttaceae bacterium
GAAGAGTTTAGGGGGAAAGGGGCGGCGAGACGACGGAAAATTTTAAAGAAATTTGAAGAAAAAAGGCGCGGCGAGGGGAAAAGGGGCTTGCGTTCGCCGTTTTTTAGGGTAAAATGACCGACGTAAGTTGAAAGTAAGGAGGGGCTGAACGCCTACCTCCGATTAAGAAACTTGCGCGGCCATAGTGTAGCGGTAACACGACAGCTTCCCAAGCTGTAATTGTGGGTTCGACTCCCATTGGCCGCTTTTTTTATTTCTTGACGGTTTGGGCGCGGCGGTCGCGTCGAGTTGGAGCGGCGTTTTACGTCGCTTTTTTGGTTTCTTGGCGGCGTTTCGAGCGAAAAAAAGTCGCCGCGTTCGGACGTAAAAAAGACGACGCGGCGACGCGGTAAGTTCGATAAAAACGTCGGTTGGGTCAACGAACCGAAACGACCAAGTCGCCGAGTTCGGCGCCGACTTCCTCCGCGATGAACGGGCACTTCGCTTTGAAAAGGAACGCGATTTTTTTCGGGTGAAGCGGGCCCGGGTCGGGGGCGAGCGTTTCCCAATTGGCGAGCCCCTTGGCGATCACCAAGTCGGCGCCGATGAACGCGTCGTTAAACTCTTGCGAAGTTATGTCGAAGAGAACGCCGAGCCCGTCGGAGCCGTTGTCGATCGTCGGAACGAGCGCGGAGAGGCCGATTTCGTCCGCGTCTTCCTTGAGCGCGTCGTTCAGGATCGGGGCGCCGCGGAGCGCGACGGTTACCTTCTTTCCCCAATCTTCCGAAATTAACGTTTCGATGAAAAGACGGTCGAAAACGACTTCGCCGGCGTTGTCGGTCAAGTAAAGAATCGAGTCGGCGGCGCGGAGCGCTTCTTCAAATTCGGCGACGGAGCCGACGAGCGTTTGGTCGAGTCCGGCTTTGATCGCGGCTTCGATCGTTTCGTCGTCGAGTTCGCCGAAGAAAATGTCGATCGAATTGCCGGCGATCGCGAGGCGAACGAGCGTTTCGAACGGCGTCGGCGATTCGGCGACCCAACGGCGGAAGCGCGGAAGTTGAGCGAGCGAAAGGCGGTTGAAGTGTTTTTTCTCGGCGTAATACGGGTCGGCGACGCCGGTGATTTCGCGCATCGAGCGGTTAACCAACGTCGCGAGACGCGGCGCCGGAGTTTCCAAGCCTTGTTCGAGGAAAATTTTGAACGCGGATTCGAGAACTTGACGCCGCAAGTCGGCGCTTTGCGTCGCGAGGCGAGCCGTTTCCAGCGTTTGGCGCGTCAAACAAAAGACGCAGTCGGCGGGCGTGCGCATCGAAAGCCTTTCTATAGAAAAAGGGCGAGAGGGCGGGAACGAAAGGACGAAAATAACGACGGAACCAAACGGAGGCGCGAACCGTCGATAAAAAAACGACGATTCGGTTAAGAATCGTCGCTTTGGCGTCAAACGTTCGACCCGAAACTAACGGCGAAGTCGGCTTCGCGCCGGCACGGCGAGTTCAACGGCCTAGCGCAGGCAGGAGAACAACGGTTTGACGCACGGTTCGCAGGCCGGAGCGCACGGTTGGCACGGGTCGCACGGAGCGCAGACCGGGGCGCACGGTTTGCAAACGTTGATTTGAACCGGGACTTGGTAGGTGCAAACGCGCGGGACGCAACGGGTAACCGTGTACGGGACTTTCGTCGCGACGAGCTTGCAGCAGGTAACTTCGCGTTCGAATTGGACGCGTTTCATGACCGTCGTTTTGACGCAACGGGTGCGAACTTCCGGAACCATCTTGCAAACTTT
>JAZQAP010000206.1:0-2544 GCA_045545275.1 Thermoguttaceae bacterium
ATATTTTTGAAGTCTTAACCGCGCTCGACGGCGACGCGACGAACGCTCCGGCTTTATTTTCAAACAAAAATCAATTTCAGCCTAAAAATCCATTAAGGAACGTTCGTTATGTTCTTGGCGTTTTTGACCGCGCTCGGCGTCGGCGGCGCGACGCTCGTCGGCTCCGCGTTCGGGTTCGCTTTCAAAAGAATTTCGCACCGTTTTTCCGACGTCGCGTTGGCCTTCGCGGCCGGCGTTATGCTCGCGGCGGCGACGTTCGGTCTTATTTTACCGGCGGTCGAAGAGAACGGACGCTTCGGACTTCCGCTCGCGATCGTCGGCGTTTTCGTCGGCGCTTACGCGTTGACGCTCGTCGACCGTTTCGTTCCGCACCTGCACCGCTTGGTCGAGCCGGACGGAACGCCAAGCGGCGCGCCCGGCGACGACGCGTTAAAAAAGACGCTCCTTTTCGTCCTTGCGATCGCGATTCACAACGTTTCGGAGGGGTTGGCGGCGGGCGTCGGCGTCGGTTTCGGCGCGGGCGAAACGTCGCGGGCGCTCGTCGTCGCGGGCGGAATCGCGCTTCAAAACGTTCCGGAGGGGCTGATCGTCGTTTCCGCGCTCTTGGCGGCGGGCGTTTCGGCGCGTAAAACGCTCGTTTGCGCGCTCGCGTCGGGGCTCGTCGAAGTCGTCGGCGTTTCGATCGGATACGGCGTCGTTTCCCTCGCCGCGCCGTTCGCGCCGTTTGTTCTTCCGTTCGCGCTCGCGTTCGCCGGCGGCGCGATGCTTTACGTCGTTAGCGACGAAATGATCCCGGAAACGCACGCGCACGGCGCCGAACGGGGCGCGACTTACGCCCTTTTAGCCGGTTTCTGCGTTATGCTCGCCGCCGACGTATTGCTCGGTTGACGCGTCCGTTTCCGCTTTCTCGCTCGAAAAAAGGGCGCGCCTCGTTTGTCGAGACGCGCCCTTTTCGTTTTCCGGCGTATTGTTTGTTTCGCGTTTCCCGCGTCATTGCGGCGTCGGTTTCGGGAACCGCTTCAAGTACTCTCGCTCGACGCGCTTCGCTTCGTCCCAACGATTTTCGAGCGCCAAACAGTCGACCCAACGATGAAAGAAAATCGGCAGATTCATCTTGTATTCCGGGAAGTTCGGGTCGAGAAGCAGCCCCTGTTCGGCGACCTGAATCGCGCGCTCGAAGTCTCGCTCCTTCATCGCTATTTGAATCGCCCAGTTGTTGAGCGTCGCTTTAAGGTTCCCCAAAATCGTCGGATTGTTCGGCGCGAGACGCGCGGCCTTGACGTAAGCGACGATCGCCTCCTCGAACCGCTCCTTTTGATAAAAATCGACGCCGACGTTATAATAAATCGTCGCGACCAACTCGACGTCGCCGATTTCCCGCATCGGTTTGCGCGTTCGCGTGTACGAGTATCCGAGCGGCGCGTCCGGCGTCGACGTTTCCGCGTCGAACGTCGTCGTTCCCACGTCGGCGACGTCGTCCGATAGGGCGCCGCGCTCGAACGAAACGTTTCGCAAGGTCGCGGTCGTTTCGTTTCCGTTTTCGTTTTCGCCGCTCGCGACGCGACGCGGTCGGGAGTAAGCGCGCATTTTATCCGGCAGCCGATCCCAACTCGAACAAGTCGTGTCGAGGTCGAGGAACGAATCGGCGAACTTAACGCGGCTCTTCGCGTGTCCGGTCGTTTCCAGCGCGGCGACCACCAGTCCGGAACGCGCCGCGAAGCAGTAGAACAACGCCGTCGCGCTGACGCAATTGAAGACGCCGGTTTCGAGCGACGCGACGAGACTCGAACAATTCAGGTTGTATTTTTCCGTCAAGACGACGTCGTGCAGATACCCGTAAACGATTTTCGTCTTTTCGAGCGGATCGGTTTCGCGCTCGGTCAACGTCGCCAACTCGGCGGCGAAGCGTTCGAACTTTTCGCGTTGCGGCGCCCGACGTTCGCGCGCCGTCAACCCTTCGGCGATCAACGCGGCGTCGAACAGGTCGATTTCGTCCCAGCGCCCGTCCTCGGCGTCGCGCAGGAGAGCCGCTTCGTCCGGCGGGAGATTCGACAACGTAAAGACGATGAACTCGTCGTCGCCGACCGTCGGCGCGCTCGGAACGGTCGTCGCGATCGGCGACGCGACGCTCTCCGTCGACGGCGCTTCGACCGCGTCGCGGGTCGCGACGTTCTCGGTCGCCGCGTCGATTCCGGTCGGCGCGGCGTCGGTCGCGGCGCCTTCCTCTTTCGGCTTCCGCAAAAAATTCGCGCGCGGAATCGCGACCAACGTTCCTTTTTCGGAGGCTCGCCAACGTTCGAGTTCTTCGCGAGTCGCTTTGCGCGCAAACGGAAGCGAAACGCAAACGCTCGGCGTCGCCCCGACCCGCGCGTTCGTTCCGTTGAGCGCGTTTCCTCCGTTTCGCCCGGCTTGTCCGGAACCGCCTTGCGCGGAGGAGCCGGAAACGGCCCAACCGGCTTCTTGCGACCCCGTTTCGCGAACGTCGGGCCGTCGCGGCGAATTTTGAGCCGCCGTCGCGTTCGTTCCCTCGAGCCGCGAAGGAAT
>JAZQAP010000207.1:0-1870 GCA_045545275.1 Thermoguttaceae bacterium
GCGGCGGGGTTCGGCGGTGAAGGGGGGGGAACCGCTGCGTTTTCGCTTTGTCAACCGTTGTTATTTAACGATTTCGAACGGGGAGGCCGGGAGGCCTTCGGCGCTGTAGAGGTTCGCGCCGTCCGGGTTCATTTGCCAAGCGTAACGGACGGCGGTCGGTTCCGCGACCGATTCCGCCGAAACGACGACTTGGTTTTTCCCGACGATTTGCGCGTCGGCCCAAACGAATTTGCCGTCTTTACCGGCGACCGCGAAGCGCGCGAGCTTGCCGTCGACCGTCGAGAATTCGCGGTCGTTCAGTTTCCCGACGACGAGGCCGGAACCGACGAAATCGAAAGTAACGGTCGCTTTGCCGTCGGCGAAATCGGCTTTCGCGGCGATCGGCGAAGCGCAGTCGACGTCTTTATTGAACGTGTGCGCGAGAGCCCAAACGGCGAGGCGGTTGCCGACGATCCATTTGTTGCGCGGGTGAATGTCTTTCGCTTCGCCGGCGTCGATAACGACCGCTTGGCCGGTGTTGGCGACTTCGAGGCACATTTGTTGACCGCGACGGAGATACGGCCAATCGCCCGTGTTGTTCGGGTCGTCTTGCGCGTCGGTGAAGGAGGCGAGTTGCACCCAGTAGAACGGGAAGTCGCCTTGACCGAAGACTTCGCGCCATTCGCGAATCATCGCCTTTTGCTTGTAATAGTAGAATTCGCGTTCGCCCGCGTTCGTGCAGCCTTGGTACCAGATAGCGCCGCGGATCGAGTAATTTTTCCAAGGCGCGAGCATCGCGTTGTACATGCCGCCGCATTTGTCCCAATCTTTCGCCGCGTCGCGTTGGGCGAGGAGGATTTTGCCGTGTTCGACCGTTTCCGGAACTTCGTTCCAACCGGCGTCCGGAATCCAGCTGTTGATGTTCGAGCCGCCCCAGTTGGAGTCGATCAGCCCGACCGGAACGTTCAACTCTTTGTTGAGACGAACCGCGAAGTGGAAGCCGCAAGCGGTGCAGTCTTTTTGGACGCCGTCCTTGCAGACGCGCCAACCGTTCGTCGCGAAGTCCTTTTGCTCTTCGGACTTAATGACGTGGTGCGCGCGGTTGAAGCGGACGAAGCTAAAATCGCCGTTGATTTCGGCTTCGGTGCAGGAGAGGCGCGGTTGGCCCCAAGAGTTGAGCGGCTGTTCCATATTCGATTGACCGCTGCAGATCCAAACTTCGCCGACGAGAACGTTCGAGAAGGCGACTTTGTTCTTGCCTTCGACGACGAGGTCGCGCGCTTCGAAGGAGGCCGGTTGCGCCGGGAGGTAAACTTTCCAAGCGCCGTCTTCTCCGGCGGTCGCTTTCGCGGTCGTTCCGGCGAAAGTAACGGTAACTTCTTCTCCGGCGTCGGCCCAACCCCAAACGCAGATCGGTTTGTCGCGTTGGAGAACGGCGGCGTCGCCGAAGCATTTCGGAAGGGTAACGTCGGCGCGGGCCGAGGTCGCGAACGTCGTCAACGCGAGCGCGGCGACGAGGAACGAAAGGAGCGTTTTTTTCATTGAGGAACCCTTTATTCGGTGAAAACGGATAAATTGAGGGATATGTAATGCGAGCTGGGCGCGTCGCGACGACCGGTCGAAGCGTCGGAACGAACGAAGAACGGAGGCGGCGAGCGCGGTTGTTCGACTTTAACGGCGTCGGGGCCGGTTAGGTTGATTTTGGCGGTTGCGCCGATTCCGCGTCCGGCGTCGGCGCGGCGCCGAGCAAAAACGTTTGAAACGTCGCGCTTTGGTGGGCGAGTCGGCGGATTTTCGCGCGGTCGACCGGATCGGCGTCCGCGGGTTGCGCTTCCGGGTTTGCGGATTGGCTCGACTTTGCGGCTTCTTCGCCGGCCAGGCGGCGCCCTTC
>JAZQAP010000208.1:0-2022 GCA_045545275.1 Thermoguttaceae bacterium
GGCCGGGAGGCTCAACGCGCTCAAGAAGATCGCGAGGAGCAGCACGAGGTACGTCGTCGACTGATAAACGAACGACGCGCACAAACGCGCCGGGTCTTTGCCGCTCGGGTCGAGGAACCACCCGGCGAACATCAGGAGCGCCAAGAAGACGACGCACACGACGACGACCTTCTTGCGGATCGACTCGCGAATCGCCAACGACGCGATCGCCCAAGTTCGGCGCCACGAGAATTGGGTCAAGTCGCCGAACGCGCCGCGAATCCCGGCGAAAAACGTCGGGAACGCTTGTTTCGGGCCCTTGCGAATCGTCAGGAAGACGAGCGCGATCAGTCCGGAGAGCAAAATCAGCGCGCCGACCGAAATCGCCCAGTTCAGCGCCGCCGTTCCGATCCACTCGAGATACGGAGGTATGGGATTCTCGATAATCATAGGATTCTTTCTCCTCCGCGAACGCGTTTGCCCGGGTGGGCTTCGCTTTCCGCGATAATATCGTGGAAGAGGTCTTCGAGCGACGTCGTCGGGTTGCCGCAGAAGAGGAGCTTCGCTTTGTCCTCTTCGACGATTTTTTCGATCTTGCGCTTCGCTTCGTCGCTAAGACCGTCGACGCGAATTTCCGTTTGCTCGACAATTTTCAAGAGGTCTTCGACGCGACCGAGTTCCTTCAATTCGCCTTGATAGAGAACGCCGACGCGGTCGCAGACGTCCTGGACGTCGCCGAGAAGGTGGCTCGACATAATCACCGTTTTCCCCTGCTCTTTGAGTTGGAGAATAAGGTTCTTCATGTTGCGCGTCCCGATCGGGTCGAGACCGCTCGTCGGTTCGTCGAGGAGAATCAAGTCCGGGTCGTTGATGAGCGCTTGCGCGAGCCCAATGCGGCGCGTCATCCCCTTCGAATATTCGCGAAGTTGGCGTTTCTTCGCCGACTCGAGCCCGACCATTTGAATCAGCTGCGCGACGCGTTGTTTGCGCACCGCCGCCGGAATATTGAAGAGGCGCCCGTAAAAGTCGAGCGTTTCTTCCGCGTTCAAAAATCGATACAAGTACGATTCTTCCGGCAAATAGCCCAAGCGTTCGTTTTTCGCGACGTCCGACGCCGGGCGCCCGAGAATATTGACTTCGCCGCTCGTCGGGAAAAGGAGGCCGAGAAGCAGTTTAATCGTCGTCGTTTTACCGGAGCCGTTCGGCCCGAGGAGCCCGAAGATTTCGCCGCGTTTCACTTGGAGGTCGAGCGCCTTCAACGCGCGCACTTTTTGGCGGCCCCAGAAGTCTCGATAAGTTTTTGTCAGGTTTTTCGTCTCGACAACGACGTCGGATACGCTTTCCATAGGAATCGCCTCGCAATGACGGTGAAAATAAAAAAAAGGCGTCAATCCGCGCAAGCGCCGCGCTCCGTCCCGCTTCGGCTCGAGCCGAGAACGGCCAAAACGCGCCGCCGCTTCGTAAAAAAAGTTCGCTAATCGGCGACGCCGAGACGTCGCCTTTACCTATTATTACTTATTTCGTCCGTTTTGTCTACCGTCCCAAGTTAAAAACGCCGTCCTGTTTTTCCGCTTCGACGCGTCGTTCCTCCGACAATCGCGAAATCCGGCGTCTTTTCTCACTCGTCCGCGCAACCGTTAAAGTTTAACGTCGCGCCCGAGTCGCGCTTCTCGCCGACCGCGTCGATCGTTCGGGTCGCGACGATTATTCCGAAAGCGCCGGAAGCGGAGAGAAAAAGTCGCCCCGCCCTTGAAAAAAAATCGACGTTAATTAAAATAGAGAAAGAAAGTTGAAACGTCAAAGAGCGCGTCGCGCCGACGCAAGCCGACGCCCGCTCGCAACGAAAAAGGAACCGACATGTCCGTCCGAGAATCGCTTCTCCAACGCCTCGCGCCGTTCGGCCAAGAACAAATTTTAACCTTTTGGGACGAGCTGACCGCCGACGAGCAAAACTCGTTGCGCGAACAAATCGAAAAGATCGATTTCGCCGAGCTCGACCGCCTCTTCGAACACCGCTTCGACCCGCCGGCCGCCGCCGCGTTG
>JAZQAP010000209.1:0-2192 GCA_045545275.1 Thermoguttaceae bacterium
GACAGTCCGGGACTCTAACCAATTGAGCTACGACGCCGACTTCGAGAAAAGCAAGGAGGTAAAACCTCTTTTCCTTCAATCAACACGAGTATTATAACCGAGATTGCGAACCGCGCAAGGGGCTTTTTTCAATTTTCTTCAAATTTTTCTCCTTTTCGAAACGCGGCGCCAAACGGACGCTCCAAACGGCCCGAAATCGCGGGAAATCGCCGTTTTTTGCGAAAAAATCGTTGATTTTCGACGCTCGACGCGTTATAGTAAAGGCGAGAATCAATCGGCGCCGTCGGGGCGTCGGACGTTGAAGTTTAAAATAAGTAAATTGCGCAAAATAGGAGCGTTGCAAAATGAAAGTCGTCGCTTTTAACGGGAGTCCGCGCGTCGGCGGGAACTGCGAAGCGTTGATCAAGAAAGTCTTCGAACCGCTGAACGAAGCCGGAATCGAA
This sequence comes from Thermoguttaceae bacterium, assembly GCA_045545275.1. Taxonomy (GTDB): domain Bacteria; phylum Planctomycetota; class Planctomycetia; order Pirellulales; family Thermoguttaceae; genus RUG369. Next base: position 444 of record JAZQAP010000209.1, read on the forward strand.
ACGGAGCTGATTCAAATCGGCGGGAAACCGGTTCGCGGGTGCGCCGCTTGCTTGACTTGCCGAACGAAAACGCCCGGTCGCTGCGTTTTTAACGACGATTTCGTCAACGAGTGCGCGCAAAAATGCCGGGAAGCGGACGGGATTCTTCTCGCGTCGCCGACTTATTACGCGAACGTCTCGACCGAAACGAAGGCGTTCATCGACCGCGTCGGGTACGTTCTCGGGCCGGAACGGGCGCTGGCTCGCAAACCGGGCGCCGCGATCGTCTCCGTTCGGCGCGGCGGGGCGACCGCCGTTTTCGACGCGATCAACCGCTTTATGCTCATCAACGGCATGTTCGTCGTCGGCGGCACCTACTGGAATATGGGGTACGGGCGCGACAAGGGCGAAGCGCTCAACGACGAGGAAGGGTTGAAAAATATGCGCGCGCTCGGCGAGAATATGGCTTGGTTCCTGCAAAACCGCCCGCAAAGTTGAGCGATTTTCGCTAAACCGCGCAAAACGCCCGGCTTGAACGGCGTTCGGATTGACTCGAGCGCCCAAGTCGCGTTCGGATTAACGCCGGCGGTCAAGTCGGGCGCGTTATCGACGTTTTGACGTTAAAAACGGAGAAATAGACAAGATGAAAAAAAAGGGCGAGATGGGCGAAGTTTTAACGACGGCGGAAATTTTCGAGCGGTTGCAACAGCCGACGGTCAAGCTCGGGTTTGAGCGGGCGGCGGAGAAACTCCCCTTGGGCGCGAGCAAGTTCGGCGGGAATCCGTCGGCGCCGCGCGATTTCGCTTGGCCGTTTTACCGCGACAAGAGCGACGACGGCGCGACGGTCGCCCGACCGTTGACGTTCCTGATGCAGCTTAACCTCGAAGAAGTCGCGCCTTACGACGTCGAAAAACGCCTCCCGACGCGCGGTCTCCTCGCCTTTTTTATCGAACGAATCGCGCTCGAAAACGAAGCGTCGGACGCGGTTCGCGTTTTTTACTTCGACGGGCCGGTCGACGAGACGGTCGAGATCGCGCCGCCGCCGGAGTTCGCCGAGTTGGAGGACGGCGTCCTTTTCTCTTGGGATTACGGCGTCGAATTTGCGATAACGTTCGAGAAAGGCGTTTCCGTTCCTTGCTCTTGGGATCTCGTCGATTACGGGATCGAGTTGGCCGTCGCCGACGACGAGGACGAAGACGAGGCGTTCGAACGTTACGAGGAGGAGCGCGACGCGTTGACGCAAACTCCGCTCAACGGCGATTTTTCGCAGTTACTCGGAATCGCGCATTGGATTCAATGGACGATGTTGGGCGAGTGCGAGCGCTTGGCCGCCGGGTTGAGTCGGGACGAGTTCGCGGCGCTTCCGGAGGCGGAACGGGCGGCGATCGAGGAAAACGCGCAAAACTGGACCCTCCTTTGCCGACTCGGAAGCGTTTGCGAAGAGGCGACGCAAGGCGACTGCGGCTCGTTTTATTTTTGCGTCCGCGAAGACGACTTAAAACGGGGCGATTTCAGCCGCGTTCGCGTCTTTTTTCAATCGTTTTGACGGGCGCGACGCGGTTGAACGGGCGGCGGGCGGAAGTCGAATCTTGCGGCGAATTTTTCGCAACCCGGAACCGTTGAAATTAAGTCGACCGCCGACTTTTGCCGCCGTTCGAAGGGCGCGGCGTCGGCGTTTTTTTAAGTTTTTAAGAGGCAAAGCAATGAAAGTTTTGAAAAGCGTCGCGGCGAGCGTTTTGGCGGCGTGCATATCCTTGGGGGGCGCGACGT
>JAZQAP010000210.1:0-3513 GCA_045545275.1 Thermoguttaceae bacterium
GGTCGACGCCGGGCATATTTTGCAAGCGGCTCAAAATGTCGAGCCCGCGACGGCCGCGCGTTCTGCGGCTGCGGTCGGCGCTGTCGGCGATGTGCTGCAGCTCGACGATCGCGAAACGCGGCATCAGAAGCGGACTGTCGACGATTTTCGTTTCCATCACGTCGGCGATGCGCCCGTCGATGACGACGCTGGTGTCGAGGATGAGCGGTTTAATTCCCTTCACGTTGCGCTGGAACTCGACGTAAGGAATAATGAACCGGAAATCGTTTCGCGTTTGCAAAAGAAAACTGACGCCGCAGTAACAGAAGGTGATCAGAAGCGCCGACGTAACGTTGCGCCGCAAATCGTCTCCCGAACCGCTCGGGTCGCGCGCGACGTCCGCGAAAAACGGCTCCAACGCGAGCCCCATTAGGTACGTCGTCAACAACCCGACGAGCAAGCCGAAATAGACGGCGGAAATCCACTCGATTTTCTTCTTCGGAAACGCCATATCGAGCGCGACGACGCCGAGCGCCGAAAGCAACATTAAAAAGAACGTCGCCAATCCGGCCGCGCTCGAACCGGTCGCGCCGCCGCGAACGATCGCGACGCCGACGCCGCTCGTTACCAAAATGAAAACGCAACGCAAAATCAATAAGGGCATCTCAGAATCCTTCCCACCGTCTTTCAACGTCGTTTTTTCAAATCGCCCCGCGAAAACGCGCCGATTCGCAACGCGGGCCGAAGACGCCGCTCGGAAAACGCCGAGTCGACGTTATAATCGTTATTCATTAATTATAGCGCCGGACGCCCGATTTTACTAGCGCCCGCGTCTCGTTTTTTTCCTTTTTCACGCGAAAAAATACGATTCGCCGCCGTCGACGCGCCCCTCGAGCCCCGACGCAAAAGAACGTCCTTGTCGTTAATACCCCAACCGCCGCTCCCTTCGCGACGTTGGAAAAAAATTACGAAAAGGACGAAGGAAACGCGCAAAAAATCGCCTCGCCCCCCTTGAATTTTGGCCGCGTCGAGAGTATTATATAGAATAAGCGAAAAAACGACGACGCGGCGAGCAAGCGCCCCCCGCCGACGCCCGCCGCGCTTTTTCTCGACGCTATCATCAACCGCATTTCCCATCCCTTATCAACGCGCCGCCCTCGTCGCCCCAACTTTGACACCCGCGACGAACCGACGTTAAGGAGACGAAAACCATAATGGCGAAACGATATTTCACCAGCGAAGCCGTCGGCATGGGCCACCCGGACAAACTCGCCGACCGCGTTTCGGACAGCGTTCTCGACGCCTGCTTGGCGCAAGACCCTATGAGCCGCGTCGCTTGCGAAACGATGACGACGACCGGTTTGGCCGTCGTCGCGGGCGAAATCACGACGAAAGCTCAACTCGACTACCAACAAATCGTCCGCGGCGCCGTCGAACGCGTCGGCTACACGGACGACGAATACGGCATTAACGCGAAAACCTGCGCCGTTATGATCGCGCTCGACCGTCAAAGCCCGGACATCGCGCAAGGCGTCGACGCGTCCGACTCGAAAGACGTCGGCGCCGGCGACCAAGGCTTGATGTTCGGTTACGCCTGCAACCAAACGCCGGAACTGATGCCGCTCCCGATCGCGTTGGCGCACCGTATCACGAACCGCTTGGCCGATCAACGTTTCGCGAAGGAAGTCGCCTGGCTTCGTCCGGACACGAAGAGCCAAGTTACCGTCGAATACGACGGCGACAAACCGGTTCGAATCGACGCCGTCGTCGTCTCGACGCAACACGATCCGTCGATCGATCAAGCCGGCATTCGCGATTGGATTATTCCGAACACGATCGTTCCGTGCATTCCGGCCGAACTCCTCGACGAAAACACGAAATACTTTATCAACCCGACCGGCAAATTCGTCGTCGGCGGCCCGCACGGCGACTGCGGTCTGACCGGTCGCAAAATCATCGTCGACACCTACGGCGGTTGGGCTCGCCACGGCGGCGGCGCGTTCTCCGGCAAAGACCCGACTAAAGTCGACCGCAGCGCCGCGTATATGGCTCGTTACGTCGCGAAAAATATCGTCGCGGCGGGCTTGGCCGACTCGTGCGAAGTTCAACTCGCCTACGCTATCGGCGTTTCGGAGCCGGTCAGCGTCCTGATCGATTTGGCCGGAACCGGCAAAGTTTGCGAAAAGAAACTCGCCGACGCCGTTCGCGAAGTCTTCCCGCTCACCCCGCGCGGCATTATCGACACGCTCCAACTCCGTCGCCCGATTTACGAAAAGACCGCGTTCGGCGGCCACTTCGGTCGCAACGACGACGACTTCACTTGGGAAAAGACCGATAAAGCCGACGCTCTGAAAGCGCTTCTCGGCTAAGTTTCGGCCCTAAACGTCTTAAAGCGACGTCAAACTCGTTTTAACCGTTAAACTCAACAAGCGCGATCGCGTCGTTCGGCGTTCGCGCTCTCTTACCCCCTTTTCCTTCGCGTCGCTTCCAAGGTTAAACGACGCGGGGGCAAGGGGGTTTTGCATTCTTTTTTCAACGTTTTCCGTCGCGTTCCGGACGATAAAACGTCGACTCTGCCAATTTTTGGCGTTATTTTTTAAAAATTTGCGCGGGCCTCCTTGTCGTCCCTCCCCCCTTCTTTACAAAAACGCTTGAGAGGTTAAAATAAACGTAACGAGGCGCTCCCGTTGCGTTTCCGCGACTTAAATTTCGCATCGATTATCAACTTTGAAAGGTTCTACTCATGGAAATGACTCGCAAAGATTTCTTGAAAACGGTCGCGCTCGCCGGAATGACGACGACCTTCAGTTCCGTCGCTCCGTTCGCGGTTCTCGCTCAACAAGGCAAAAACGCCGCCGGCGCCGACGTCGATCTCGTCGCGTTGATGGGCGGCGAACCGGGCCCGATGTTCGAAAAAGGGATCGAAGCGCTCGGCGGCATGAGCCGTTTCGTCGACCGCGGCGCCAAGGTTGTTATCAAGCCGAACATCGGTTGGGATAAAAAACCGGAACTCGCCGCCAACACGAACCCGGAACTGATCGTCGCGATGATTAACGCCGCGAAAGATTGCGGCGCGAAAGAAATCGTCGTCTTCGACAACACCTGCGACAACTGGCGCAAATGCTACGAAAACAGCGGTATCGAAGAAGCCGCGAAAAAAGCGGGCGCGATCGTCGCGCCGGCGAACGAAGAACGTTATTACCGCGAAGTCAATATTCCGAACGCGAAAAAGCTCAAGAAAGCGAAAATTCACGAAGCGATTCTCGACTGCGACGTTTGGTTCAACGCCCCGGTTCTCAAAAACCACGGCGGCGCAAAAATGACGATCGCGATGAAAAATCTGATGGGAATCGTTTGGGATCGTCAAGCGTTCCACCGCCTTGGTCTCGACCAATGCATCGCCGATATCGGCGCCTACGAAAAACCGGCCTGCTTGAACGTCGTCGACGCTTACCGCGCGTTGAAATCGAACGGTCCGCGCTGTCGCAACGAAGCGGACGTCGTTACGCCGAGATGCCTCTTCATGTCGACCGA
>JAZQAP010000211.1:0-2233 GCA_045545275.1 Thermoguttaceae bacterium
GTTGATAAAGCCGGAGTCGAGTCCCAAGTCGGCGGCTCGACGGTAAAGCGCGGCGGGATTGACGCTCGTTCTGCGTCCGCGTTCCAAGCCGTCGGGGCGCGCCGAAACGACGTTCCAAATCCACGCGGCGACGAGCCGACCCCGGTTGAAGTTTTGATAATTGCAAGCGGTTTTCATTTTGCGGTTCCTCCTAACGCTCGCATTGTAGCGCAAGAACCGGAGTCGCGAAACGGTTTAATCGAGGAGAAAAGAGAATTGCGTTTCAATTCAAGAATGCGCGTCCAAGAGTTCGAGTAAACGCTTTTGCGCCTAGATTACGCTCGGCAAGCTGAAAGAGCTTGAACTCACAAAAACTATTAATACGCATATACCAACTCCCGAGATTTGCTACACCCCCCGAAAGTGGGGTGTAGTACTTTTAGGGGGGTTATACTATTTCTTAATATATATAATATAATATAATATAATATAATATATAAATATAATATTTAAGTATAATAAGTAAAATAGAAAGAAACCCTTTTCCATTTAGATTTTTAAACCAAAAGTCTAACCCCCTCGTTTTTATACATCCGCCTTAAACGCGCTTGAATAGCGATTGCGCTCCGCTTAAACTTCCGCCGGAACGCCGTTCGTGGTTTAATACGTCCGTTCGATTTGCTCTTGAAGAAACGATGGGCGATAATATTCTGCGGTTGGAAAGCGTCGAGTTCGAGGACTGGGGCGCGAGTCGGATTAGCGGCAAGTTTGACGTCGACCAACGAACTTTAATTTACGGCGCCGACCACGCGATTCGTCGCGGTCTCGGGATTGTTGAAGAAGCGCTTGAACGGCGCGAGACAAGTCTGGTCTGCGATTGGGCGCGGAACGGAAACGCGACACTTCGTTTCGCTTGCGGTTGCTCGCTTCGCCTTGAAGCCGTCCCCGGCGAGTTCGAGGAACATATGGCTTACAACGGTTACGAGGGGTGCGAGTTCGATACGCCGGAACGCAAAGAAGCGGCGTTCAAATCGCTCGCACCCGCTGAGTTTCTTTTATGCGACGTTCACCGTCCAACGTTTGGAAATATTCCCGACGACAAACTCCTCGACTTACAACTCGATTACGTCGAGCGGTATTACAATATCGCGTCGGCGAACGTTCTTCGCTCGGCGTTGTATTTCCGGTCGCGCTCTTCACGATGGCGGGGCGGATGAACGGGTCACGTTGGAGAAGAATTTTCACAACCTCGCGGAATTTCTCGCCGCGAAGAAACGGGAAGAATGGACGGGTTACGACGCGCTCGTCGACGAAATGCGACGCGTCTTCCCGGATTTTCGGGGAATCGATATTGTTAAGACGAAGTATGGCGAAGAAGCTCTTGTCGGCTTTAACGGCGCGGAATCGGTCGACCTTTGCGGAATGCGTCCGAGCGAGTTGGCGTTCCTTGCGTTCCTCGCGTCGGTAATCGATATGCGGAGGACGCCGCTCCGCAAAACGAATTACCTCTTTTATCCCGGCGTCGAGCGTTATCTGCCGCCGGTCGCTTACGATTCGTTCTTCCGGATTTTGAACCATACGCAACAAGACGTCGTCGCGACGTCTTCCAATCCGGAATTTATTGCCGCCGTTCATAAGTCGAAGTTTTCCGGGTCCGTCGCTTGCAATGTTGTTTTCTGCCCCGTCCGTTTAAAAGCCGACGATAGGACGACGTTAGTTCAACGGAAGTACTGCGACGTCGTTCGCGGCGACGTTTTAAACGATCTCGTCGAGATGGGACGCAAGTTTGTCAAGTTGGACGCAAAGCGCGATTCTTAAACGCGACGCGCGAACCTTTGCTACAATAAGCGCGCAAGACTTTTCAAGGAGAACCGCATGGAAAAGATTTTTTTATTTAAGAACGCGTCGGGCTATTGTTTCGTCGACTATTTGGCGCCGGTTTACGCGAAAGCGTTACGCTCGCATATTGGCGGGAACAAGATTGAAGAACCGTTGAAAGAGGTTTTGACGGCGGCGGAATTGGAGTTTCCGTATTGCGACGGAGTTCGTCGACTGATTACGGAACTGTTGCGTTGCGAATTTAATAAAACCGAAGTTGAATATATTCTCGACGCGATCTACGCTTGGCGCGAAGGGGAGGAAGTCGACGCGGACGAACCGGACGACGTCGCTCGACCGAAGAAACGCAAACTTCGATCGCTCGGCGTCGAAACAGAGAAGGGCGCAAGTCGGGTCGTAGCCATGTCGTTCTGTG
>JAZQAP010000212.1:0-3440 GCA_045545275.1 Thermoguttaceae bacterium
CGCGGCGGCGAACGGAAGCGGAAGCGTCGCCGATTCGACGGCGTCGGAACCGGCGCCGCGACCGGCCCGAACGACGGCGGCGCGGCGAACGACGACTTCGGCTCCGACGTCGGAAAATTCGGCGCGATCCGTACCGGCGGCGACTCCGTCGCGAACACGGACGACGACTCGGCGAACCTCCGAGCCGCCGAAACGTCCGGAACCGCCGCGCGGTCGGAGCTTTTTCGACGACGCGCCGCCCTTTTGAACGGAGCTTAAAAACGGTAAAACCGGTAAAAAACGCAATGTCGAAGCGGTAAAATCGGCAAAAACGGTAAAATCGGCTTGGCTTGACGGGGAAAACGCCCCGCGCCGGGACGACTCGCGAACCGACGACGAACAAGAGGCAAAAAATGACGACCGAACGACGAGAAAAATCGACGGCGACGGAATATTTGGCGACGTTGCGGCGGGAAATCGACGCGGCGCTCGACGCGTTTTCGCGTTTCGACGACGATTCGCCGAAGCGGCTGACCGACGCGGCGCGCTATTCGCTCCTCGCGCCCGGGAAGCGGTTGCGTCCGGCGTTGGCGTTGATCGCGGCGGAGCTTTGCGGCGGAAGTCGGGAAGCGGCGTTTCCGGCGGCGGTCGCGGTCGAGGCGATTCACTCTTATTCGTTGATACACGACGACTTGCCGGCGATGGATAACGACGACTTGCGCCGCGGTCGGCCGACGTGTTGGCGGCGTTTCGACGAAGCGACCGCGATTTTGGCCGGCGACGCGCTCCAAGCGTTCGCGTTCGAAGCGTTGGCGAAGAGTCCGGTTGAGCCGAGCCGCGTCGTCCGTTGCGTCGCCGAGTTGGCGCGAGCGGCGGGGCCGAGCGGAATGGTCGGCGGACAGGCGGACGACGTTCTTTGGTCGGCGGTTTCGGCGGCGTCGCCGGGCGTTTCCGATTTGGTCGCGTCGGTTCTGAAGACGGCGTTTTCCGACGTCGGGGACAAAATCGACGGCGAAAAGAACGTTGAAAATAGCGAAAATAACGATAATAACGGCAAAGCGACGCTCGACGACTCGGTTCGCGACGCGACGGCGGCGTTTTTGCGCAAAATTCATCGGCGCAAGACCGGGGCGATGATTCGCGTTTCGCTCCGTTTGGGCGCGTTGGTCGCCGGAGCGTCGGACGCGACGCTGAATCGGCTCGACCTTTTTGGGCGTTATTGGGGGCAAGCGTTCCAAATTTCGGACGATCTCCTCGACGCGGTCGGCGACGAAGCGAAGCTCGGAAAGCGCGTTCAAAAGGACGCCGAGGCCGGAAAGTTGACGTATGTCGCCCTTTTTGGCGTCGACGGAACGCGTCGGCTCCTCGAAGAGAGCGTCGAAAAAGCGAAATTGGCGCTGAAACCGGAATTTGTCGCGGAATTGGACGGCGGAATCGGCGGAACCGGCGCGACCGGGCCGACGTTCGCGGTCGACTCGGCGGCTTGGGACGCGCTGAATTATCTTGCCGATTACGTCGCGGGGCGAGACCGATGACGAACGAAAAAGAGAACGAAAAGCGGGCGGCGCTCGGCTCGACCGGGGGCGCGCCGTCGAGCGCGACCGGGAACGCGATTGGAAACGCGGGCGGCGCTCGACGCGGCGCGGCGCCGTTTGGAATCGAACCGCGTCCGAAAGTCGAACCGACGTTGTTGCGCGAGTTGCGTTCGGCGGAGTCGCTCCGCTCGGCGACGCTCGACGAGTTGAAGCGGTTGGCGACCGAGATCCGCTCGACGATTTGCGACTTGGCGGAGCGGCGCGGCGTTCACTTCGCGTCGAATTTGGGCGTCGTCGAGTTGGCGATCGCGCTCCATTCGACGTTCGACTTCCGGCGCGACCGGCTCGTTTGGGACGTCGGGCACCAATGTTACCCGCACAAACTCCTTACCGGGCGTTTCGCCGAATTTAGCGGAATCCGAACGCGCGGCGGACTTTCCGGTTATCCCGACCCGGACGAAAGCGAGTACGACCTTTTCCGAACCGGACACGCGGGCTGCAGCGTCGGCACGGCGCTCGGCCTCGCTCGCGGCGACGAGTTGGCGGCGCGCTTGAACGGCGGCGAAACGGCGGCGAAAGCGGAAAAATCCGGAGAACCGGAAAAAACGGACGCGCCGCGTTACTCGGTCGCGGTCGTCGGCGACGGCGCGTTGGCCGGCGGCCCGATTTTTGAAGCGCTGAATCATGCGGGCGGGTTGCGTCAAAAGATGCTCGTCGTCTTGAACGACAACAAAATGTCGATTTGCCAACGCGTCGGCGGGCTCGGGCGTTCGCTCGACAAAATGCGGACGTCGCCGTCGTATCTCGGCGCGCGAACGGCGTTTCGGCAGTTTGTCGAAAAGAAAACGAGCGCTTACCGCTTCCTGACGCGGTTGCGCGACGCGGCGAAAGCCGGGCTCGTCGGCGGAATGCTCTTCGAAGATTTCGGGTTCCGATACGTCGGGCCGATCGACGGACACGACCTCGCGACGTTGCGAAAGTACCTCGAACGGATTAAGACGATCGACGAGCCGGTCTTGCTGCACGTCTTGACCGAGAAGGGGCGCGGGTATCGACCGGCCGAAATCGACCCGGCGCATTTTCACGCGACGAGTCCGGAACAGGCGCTCAACGCCGAAAGCGTCGTTTTGCTCGACCAATGGGCGGACGACGAGTTGAAAACGTCGAAAAGTCGGCGCGCGACGAATCCGAAAAAAGCCCGGGCGAACGCGCTCGACGCCGCGATCGCCGACGCGCCGGACGCCGCGCGAGTCGTCGATTTGCTCGACGCGGCGAACGACGGGAAGGAACGTTCCTTCACCGACTGGGCCCGTTGCGCGATTTATCGAGCGATGAAACGCGACCCGCGCGTTTGCGTCGTCGTCGCCGCGATGACGCAGGGGAATATGCTCGAAGCGGCGCGGGCGGAGTTTCCGGAGCGCTTTTTCGACGTCGGCATCTGCGAAGCGCACGCGGTCAACTTCGCCGCCGGCCTCGCCAAAGCCGGAATGCGGCCTATCGTCGATATTTACAGCGGATTCCTGCAACGCGCTTACGATCATTTGTTCCAAGAGGCGTCGTTGCAAAACTTGCCGATTATTTTTGCGCTCGACCGCGCCGGGCTGGTCGGCGCGGACGGCCCGACGCATCACGGCGTTTTCGATTTGAGTTATATGCGGCCTTTTCCGAATATAACGACGATCGCGCCGGGCGACGCTTGCGATATGGCGCGGGCGTTCGAGTTCGCGTTGACGCTCGACGGCCCGACGGCGATACGTTACCCGAAGGCGAAGGCGGCGCGGATTCGCCGAGAGGTCGCGCCGTTCGAACTTGGGCGAGCGGAGGTTTTGCGCGACGGAACCGACGGCGCGTTCGTCGTTTGCGGCGGCGGATTGTTGAAGACGGCGGTCGATTTGGCGGAGGATTTCGCGCGCGGCGCCGTTCCGG
>JAZQAP010000213.1:0-3141 GCA_045545275.1 Thermoguttaceae bacterium
GTCGTTTTCCTCGCGTTCTTTTTCGCAAGCGTTTTAGCCGCTTCGCTGAACGCGGAACTCGGCGAGCAAATGCGAACGCTCCTCGTTTCGTTCGCGACGGTCGGCGCGTTCGTCGTCGGGTTCGGCTTGATCGACGATAAAAAAGGAATGAACGGTCTCGTCAAGCTCTTTTTGCAGATCGTCGCCGCTTCGGTCGTCGTCGTTTTTGCGAAAGACTACTCGAAAATCGAACTTTTCGGGCGCGAGTTTGAACTCGGGCACCTTTTTTACCCGTTGGCGATCTTTTGGCTCGTCGGGGTAACGAACGCTTTCAACTTTCTCGACGGCGCGGACGGCGTCGTCGCGACGGTCGGCTTTTTCTCGTTCGTCGCGATCGGCGCGCTCGGCGTCGTCAACGAATATTGGGGCGCGGCGACGCTGGCGTTTCTGTTGGCGGCGTCGCTCCTCGGTTTTTTCGGTTGCAACCGTCCGCCGGCGCGACTTTACCTTGGCGACGCGGGAAGCATGTTCGTCGGTTTTTCGGTCGGCGTTTTGCTCTTGCGCGTCTGCTCGATTCGCAGCACGGCGTCGCTTCAGGTCGTCCCGGCGCTTTGCGTCGCGTTGGTTCCGTTGGCGGACGTTTTTTTCGCGATCGTTCGCCGCTTGAACTCCGGACGCAGCGTTTTTTCCCCGGACCGCGGGCACGTTCATCACCGTCTGCAACGCCGGTTCGGCAAAGGTTACCCTCTTTTGGGCGCGTTGACAATGATACAAGTCCCGTTTTGTTTGACTAGCGTCGCCGGCGTTTATTGGCGCGACGATTACGTCGCCGCGTTGATCGCGTCGTCGCTCCTTTTGCTCTTCGTTACGTCCGGCGTTTTAGGGCGCGCGGAAGCGAGAATTTTGTTTTACCGAACGAAATATCTCGTTATCAAACGTTTTCGACGCGCTAAATACGACGCTCGCGGCGAGTTTTTTCACCCGCTTGGCTCGATTCGTTGGGTCGACCTTTGGCGCGAAACGCTTGAAACCGCGCGTTCGTCGTCTTGCGTTTCGGTTTATTTGGACGTCGACATGCCGTTCGCGAACGAAGATTTTTACAGCGAATGGAACAACCTCGACTGGACGCGCAAGGCCCGCTCGACGCGAAACAAACTCAAATTCAACATTCCTTTAACGATCGAAGGGCGGTTCGTCGGACGGCTTAGTTTGAAATTTGACGCCGAGCGCGTCTCCTTCGCCGACGCGGCGGCGGTCGTCGATCAAACCCGCGACCGTTGCTTGACGTTCATCGAAACGGCGCTGAAAGAGTCGGTCGCCCAAACCCGCGAAGCGGCGCTCTCTAACGCTTAAAAAGCGACGATTTTAACGAATTCAACGCCTTAGAACGACGCGTCGGTTTTTCGACGCGTCTTTTTTTCGCCGACTCCGGCGCAATCCGGAAACGGCGTCTTCTTTCTTTTGGCGCCCCAACGGTCGAACGTCGCCTTCGTTTTCCCGTTTCTCCGTTCTTCAAAAGCCGAAACGCCCGACGCCGAGAAGCGAAAAGGAAGAAAAATCGCCGCGACGCGCGCTCCGTAAACGGCGCAAGAAATAAAAAAACCCGAAATCAACGTCAAACGCCAATTCCGGGTCTAGGTGGTTGAAGGGGCTCGAACCCTCGACCTTCGGAGCCACAATCCGATGCTCTAGCCAACTGAGCTACAACCACCGTCGCAATGAAAACCGTCGAACCGTTTGAGGTCAACCGTCGTTCTCACCGACAACGCATTCATTCTAACCGAAAAACGCCAAAGGTCAAGAGGCGTTTTCGAAAATTTTTTCATTTTTTTATTTTCCCCGCGCTTTCCTTACTCCCGCCTCGTTCGCTCCTCAATATTACTCGACGCAAACCGACGCGCTTCGCCGTTTTTCCTTCCGTTTTTTTCTCTTCCCTTTTTATTTTCAACGCTCCGCTCGCGCGGTCGCTTCTTGCGCCTTTCTTTCCAATTTTTTGTTCTTGCCGATATTTTTCGCGAAAATCCCTCCCGCGCCTTTCGCCGAGGCTTTATTTCTCGTTTCCTTTCGTAAAAATTTCACAAAACGAGCAAAAACGGTTTGACAAAACCGATTTTTCGGGAAATAATGGTTGCGTCGACTTTTGGGGCCGAGACCGCGTTATTTCCGCTCGGTTTCGTTCCGTTTTCGCGCCTTTTCCTTAAAAATTATCCTAACCGCCGAGTTCCCGTATGAGTATCGAAACAACGAACGCGCTCGTCGTTCGCGCCGTCGAGTTTAGCGAGTCGAGCTTGATCGTCTCCCTCTTCACTCGCGACTTCGGCAAAGTGAGCGCGTTGGCCAAGGGCGCCCGACGGTTGAAAAATCCGTTCGAAACATCTCTTGACTTACTCGCCTCGATTCGGGTATCCTTCATTCGGAAAAATCGCGACGCGCTCGACCTGCTGACGGAAGCGAAGCTCGTTCGCCGATTTCGTCCGACGCGGCGCAACCTCCGCGGGCTTTACGCCGGATATTACCTCGTCGAAACGCTCGACGCGGCGACGGTCGATTACGAGCCGATTCCCGAGCTTTGGGATTTGGCCGACGCGACGCTCGCTCGTTTCCAAACGGACGACGACGTTCCGCGCCGCCTCGCCGCTTACGAAGCGGGCCTCCTCGACGCGTTGGGCGAATTCCCGTCGACCCGTTTTTGCGTCGAGTGCGGCGAAGAGCTTCCGCTCGATTCCGTTAAGAATCCGGATCGTCGAATCCTTTTCGCGCCGAACGAAGGCGGCGTCGTTTGCGCGCGTTGTCGAGCCGAAAAGAACTTTTTCGAGCTGATTCCGACGACGATCGCCGCCTTCCGGCTCCTCGAAGCGTCCCTCGCGCTCGCCGGAGGGGACGAATCGGCGCCGTTCGACGAGTTTTCGCCGCAAGGGCGCGCCGCGTACCGCGATTTGGTCGGTCGTTACCTCGCCCGCGTGTTGAATCGCCGCTTAAAAACGGCCAACTTTATGCGGTTTATCGACTCGTCCCGAACGCCGAAATCGGAAACGTCGCCGGAATCCCCAAAACCGGAATTATCCGAAACGCCGACGGAATCGGAAAAATCGCCCGACGACGCGCCGCCCGTTTAATCGTTCCCCCCAAGTCGGATCGGAGCCATGTCGTTCTGTGAGCCAA
>JAZQAP010000214.1:0-2609 GCA_045545275.1 Thermoguttaceae bacterium
CCTCCGCCGCCGCCGATTTTCCCGTTTCCGCCCCCTTCGCCGACTTAACCGCCGCCGGTTTTCCCGTTTCCGCCCCCTTCGCCGTCGCCGGTTTTCCGGTTTTCGCCGACTTAGCCGACTTAACCGCCGCCGATTTTCCCGTTTCCGCCCCCTTCGCCGTCGCCGTTTTCCGCGTCGCGCAAGTTTCGCAGGAAGCGCAAGAAGATTTTTTCGACTTCGGCATAACGACGGCTCCTTTCGAAGGTCGACGGAACGGCAAATTAGGCAAAACGCGCAAAAAACGCAAGAAACGACGCGACGCCGAGCGACGAAAGCGCCGCTCGACGTTGCGAACGATTATACCCGAAACGCCGTCGGCGCCGAGTCGGGGCGGTCGCGTTCCGTCGTTTTTTTACTTATCTTTCTCTTTTTCGCGCTTTTTTTCCTCTTTTTCTTCCTCCTTACGCTCCTTTTTTTCGCGCTTTTCGTCCTTTTTCTCGTCGCGCTCCTTCATTTTCTCGAAGTCGCCGCCGTCGCCGGTTTCGTCGATTTCGGAAATTTCGATTTCGAGAATTTCCTCTTCGAGTTCCGCCTCTTCTTCGTCCGAATAGCGTTCGCGATAATAATCTTCGGCGGCGTCGATATCCTCCGGAATCCCTTCGTCTCCTTCGCGCCAATCGGTCGGACAAGTTTCGCCGGTCTCGGCGGAATAAGCGAGCGCTTTCGCCAAACGGAGCGTTTCCTCGACCGACGGCCCGAACGGTCGCCCGTAAACGAGGCAAGCCTGAACGATCCCGTCGGCGTCGATCAAGACGAGCGACCGATGCGCGACGCCCCGTTCGCAGTCGAGGACGCCGTACTCGTCGGCGATTCGCTTCGTCAAGTCGGCGACCAACGGGAAGCGAACGCCCTCGACGCCGCCGAGCGAACGTTGCGTCGCGGCCCAAGCGGCGTGCGTATAAACGCTGTCGACCGAAACGGCCAACATTTGGACGCCCGCCGCCTCAAAATCGTCGAGCGCGTCCGAAAACGCGACGACCTCCGTCGGACAAACGCAAGAAAAATCGAGTTGGTAAAAAATCAGCAAAAGCGGGCGACCGCGGTAATCGTCGAGCGAAACCGCCCCTTTCGCGCCGTCCGGCATGAGCGCTTCCGCTTCGAACGACGGCGCCTCGCGCCCGACTAACGAACTCGGTTTTTCCGCCAATTCTTTGTGTTCTCGTTCGTGTTCGCTCTCGTGTTCGTGTTTGTGTTCCGTCATTTTTGCACCTTTTCATATTTTCGACGCGTCGACGTCGTTTGTCGTTGTTTGTGCTTTCCGTCGACCGGCGCTCGGCGCGACCGACTCTTTATTTTACGCCGCGCTTTTCGCCGCGTCGGGCAAGCGTTAAATTTTCGCCTATTTCGCTTGTTTCGCCAATTTTCGCGTTTGAATGTCGGAATTTACCAAATGTTCCGACGGCGAAATGGAAAAAAATCGACAAATGGGAAAAAACGGCGTTAATTCGGGACTTTTTTCTGGAAAACGCAAAAATTTGAATTATAATGGAGAGGTAGTCGTTTTGCGTTCGCGTTCGATTCGCCTTACTCTCGCCGCCGCTCGCCCTTTTGGCAACGTCGGGTCGTCGTCGAGAAGCGAGCGTCGCGTCGTCGCGCGTCCGTCGGACGCGTCGCCAAGAAAATTTTGACGAGAGGAGAAACCGTCCCGTGTCCAACGCGAATGAAGAAAATAACGAACTTGACGATCTCTTTACGAAAGCCGACGATTCCGACGGGAGCGACGACTTTTTTTCGTCGTTGAACGGTTCGCAAGACGCCGCGGGCGACGATCCGTTCGCCGCTTTTAACGCCGACGCGTCGGACGCCGAGTCCGCGTCTTCGTCGTTTTCGACGTCTATCGAAACGGACGATACGTTCGGCGCTTTCGGCGCGTCGGAATCGGAAGCCGCCAATCCGTTCGGCGAACTCCCCGCGTCGAATACGGAGACGCCGGCGGAAGACGCTTCGCCGACCGAAAATAAAAAAGGCAAAAAAGGCAAGGCCAAAAAAGAAAAAGCGCCGAAAGCCCCTAAGGTTAAAAAGGAAAAGGCGCCGAAAAGCGACGTTATGTACGGGTCGCCGAAACCGTTCGTCGTTTTGGGCGCGGTCTTCCTCTTGGGAATTCTCGTCGCGAACGCCGTCGCCTTCATGACGGCCGGCGCCGCTTCGATTATGTTTTTGGCGTGCTTCGACGTTCTCGGCCTGCTTTTGCTCGCGATTCCGGCGCTGTTGATCAAGCAACTGCGAACGCGAGCGGTCGGGCTGTTCGACATGTTCTTGGCGCTCGCGGCGGCCTTCGCGATCATGGCCGCGATGGCGTTGTTGGCGCAACAAGCGAAAAATTACGGCGCGTCTTCGAAAGTCGCGTCGAACGTCGTCGTTTCGAGTTTCGACGTTCGCGCTTAATCGCCGTCGAGTCCGATTTTAACCGAAAAAACGCAAAGCGTCGAAGGGCGTTTTGCGTTTTTTTTACGTCCCGGCGTTTCGCCGCGAAACCGTCAAATCCCGCCGCGTTTTCCCAACTTCCCAACTTCCCAACTTCCCAACTTCCCAACTTCCCAACTTCCCAACTTCCCAACTTCCCAACTTCC
>JAZQAP010000215.1:0-1639 GCA_045545275.1 Thermoguttaceae bacterium
CCCGAAACCGCCGGACTTGTCGAAACGCGTCGCAACGGGACGCACCCGATTCGAATAACCGCCGGGCCGACCGGTTCGATTCAAGGCCCGGCCGAGCCGAAATGGGGGTACACGACCCTTTCGGTCGCGGATTGGGACGGCGACGGGTTGAAGGACGTCGTTCTTAACTCGATTCTCGGCAATGTTTACTGGTACAAGAACGTCGGCGAAAAGGGCGCGCCGAAACTGTCGCAACCGCGAGCGATCGAGGTCGCTTGGGACGGCGCCGCGCCGCGTCTCGCTTGGGGTTGGCGCTTCCCCAAGGGAAACGAGTTGTTAACGCAATGGCGGACGACGCCGGTCGCGCTCGACTTCAACGGAGACGGTTTGACCGATTTGGCGATGTTGGACGTCGAAGGTTATCTCGCGCTGTACGAACGGTTTAAGTCGACCGACGAGAAGAGCGGCGAAACGTCGCTCAAACTCGCGCCGCCGAAACGCGTTTTCGTCGACGGGGCCGGGAAGCCGTTGCGTTTGAACTCCGGGCGAGCGGGCGCTAGCGGACGTCGCAAGATTTGCTTCGCGGATTACAACGGCGACGGAAAGCTCGACCTTCTCGCAAACGGAAGCAACGCCGACCTTTACCTCCAAACGAAAGCGGAGAACGGGCTTTACTACTTCGCGTCGGCGGGGGAAATCGACGCGCGACCGATCAAGGGACACTCGTCGAGTCCGACGACGGTCGACTTCAACGGCGACGGCGTCCCGGATCCGTTGATCGGCGCCGAGGACGGGCATTTTTATTACAAGCGCAACGACTGGACGCCCGGTCAAACGGCGACGGTTCGTTTCGAATCGGACGCGCTGACGATCGAAACGACGCTAAAAACGGCGCGCTTGGAGAACGGCGCAAAGGCTTTCGCGAACCGGGATTACGTTTGGGGCGACGTCGCGTCGGAGTTGGCCGGGCGCGAGTACCCGCAAACGTTCGGCGGGACTCCGGTCGACGTCGTCGTGCGAGCGAAAAAAGCGACGGCGATCGAGCTTCTCGTCGGAACGACTTGGCCGAAAAACTACGAGTCGTCATACGGCGTCGGCGTCGAAAATAAAGAACTGGGCGCGACGCTGATTAAGGAAAACGCGGTCAAATACAACGACCGCGCGAACTCGCCGCTCGCGCTCTTCGAGAAGAAACTGGAGCCCGGCGAAGTTTGGGTCGTTCCGGTTTCGACTTGGTCGGGAACGCTGGTTCTTTTCCCGAAAGCGGAGAAATAGGGCGTTTCGCGACGCGGAAACTTAGGGAAAAGCGTTCGTCGATTTCGGTCGCCGGACGCTTTTTTCGCGTTTTTTTCTCTTTTTTTGAAAAATTTCTCGTAAATTTTGGCGCGCCTCGACTCTTGGCGCTAGCGGAAGCGACGATTTTGGTTAAAATAGAAAGAAAATTGTCGCGTCGAGAATTATTGACGACGATTTTGGGGCGGCGAAACATGGGAGCGAATGAAATGCGCAATCTTAGCGAAACGGTAAAAACGATGAAACGATCGAAGAGGGCGACGGCGGCTCTCGCGCTTTTGACGGCGGCCCTCTTCGGCGTCGCGACTTCCGACGCGGCGTCGCAAACGAACGACGCGAGCGGAAGTCGAGCGTTGGCGGTCGTCGC
>JAZQAP010000216.1:0-6616 GCA_045545275.1 Thermoguttaceae bacterium
CCCGACTTCCGCCGTCGCCTTCTCGCCGAGCGTCCCGAAAACGCGTTCGACCGCCCGACGAACGCCCCGACGCGTCCGACGACGATTTGGGCGACGCCCGCCGCTTTTCTCAACTATAAAGCGAACCAATGGGGCCCCGAACAAATCGACGGCGAAGACGTCCTGTCGTATCCGTCCGGACACGGCGGCGGATTCGCGCGCGCCAAAATCGTCGTCCCTAAGTCCGGCTATTACCGGATTTGGACGCGTTATCATCATTCGCAAGGAACGACGTCGACCTTTGTTCTCCGTCTCGAAGACCCGCGCGTTTTCGAATTTGACAACATGTACCAAACGGTCGTCGGCGACGTTTTCTCTTGGCGATTCGACGCCGCCGAAATGGGACGTCGCAACGACCCGCTTCCGACGCGGCGCGACGAGCCGACCGGCTGGATTTGGGAAAGCGCGCCGACCGTTTGGCTCGAAAAAGGCGAACGCGTAATCGCTTTAACCGGAACGATTTGCGACGGGCCGTTCGCGCCGCGCCGCGTCGCCGCGGTCGTCTTGACCGAAGAACCGTTGGCCGAACCGGTTTGGCCGAAAAACGGTCGTTTCGACAAGCAAACCGGCGTTTGCGTCGGGACGTCGCCTTTAAGCGCCGAAGCGAAAAAACTTGCGACTCTTTGGCGCCGCCGTCCGGTTTCCGAACCGACAAACCCCGAGTTGACAAGACTTTGGAACGTTTGGCGCGACGCGTTTTTCGCCGACTTGGCCGAATATCGCGTTCCGGGAATCGAAGGCCGCCGAATGGCGTCGCTCGTCGCGTTCGACCCGACGTCGAATTTGATCGGGACGCCGCGTCAACTCCGCGACGAAAAGGCGCGAATCGAACGTTTTTTGGACGATTTCCCGAAAGAAGCGTTTTTACAACTCCTTGAAGCGGAAGAATTTAAGCTCGACAACGGTTGGTGGATCGACGGAAACGCCGACGCGTCCGGCGGGCGAATTTTGACCGCGAGTTACGGCGACGGCGCGGCGGCTGCTTCTTACGTCGCAACCGTCCCGAAAGCCGGGACTTATCGTTTTTGGGCGCGTTATTTGGAGCTGCCCGGCTATTTGTCGAAATTTCATTTGAAAGTCGAATCGCTCGCCGACGCCTCGAAGTCTTGCGAATTTGTGCTTTGCGCCGACGAAGAGGAAAATAAAACGTCGCCCGGCTTCCGTTGGCGTTCGCAAACGCTCGAACTTCCCGCCGGAGAATACCGCTTATCGCTCGTCGTAAACGGCGGGCCCGGTTTGACTTATCGCCGTTTCGACTGCGTCGTCGCGACCGACGAACTCGACTGGACGCCTCCGGAACGCGGCGCGCCGGAGTTGATCGCGCCGTTCCCAACCGACGAGAAATTAACGGTTTGGCGCGTCGACGACCCGTTCGTCGGCTTCTCGCGTCTCTCGTACCCCAAATCGGGCGAAAATCTCGCGCCGCTCGACGTCGAACTTCCGCGAGAATCGGTCAAAACGATTTTACTCTTGGCGCGCAACGCAACCGACGCGCCGATAACGGTTTGCCCCAAAATCGCGAACGACCCGGCGGGCCTCCTCTCTTGGCGAGTTCCGGCGTTTTCCTTCTCGCCGGAGTTCGCTTGGCAACCGTCGCAACTCTTGGAGCGCTCGGCGCTTACGATTCCTCCGCGTCAAACCGCCGGAATTTGGCTGACGCTCGACGGCGATAAGAAAAGCGGCGACGAAAAAATCGCGTTCCAAATCGACGACGATAAAACGTTTACTTTAAACGTCTTGCGCAAAGGCGACCTGAGCGCGGCGCCGCGACCTTACGTCGGCGGCTGGTCGGCGCCTTACGAAACCGTCTCCTGTTGGGAAACGTTCGCAAAGTTAGGTCTCAACGCGATTAACGGCGCGCTCGTTTCGCAACAAGAAGCGGAAAAATACGGGATTCGCCTCTTCCTGCACCTCAACGACGGCGACGTCTCGCCGCAACATATCGCCGGGATCGCGAAATACTTCGCCGACTTCGCTATCCCTTGTGAAAACTGGGCTTGGAGTTTTATGGACGAGCCCGGCAACGGCGCCGCCGACGCTTGGGTCGAGTTGGCGAAACAATTTATCGAGAACAAAAAACAAAATCCCGCGACGGCGCCGATTCGGATTTGGTGCAACCCGGGCGAAATCGAAGGCGCGTCGCCGGAAAGCGTTCTCAAAATGGCGCCGTATATCGACTGCTATTGTCCGTTCGCAAACCATTATTGGACAAAGGGTTGGAACAACGCCGACTATCTCGCCGTTCTCGAAGGAAAAGACCGCGAACGCCCAATTCGGCTTTGTTACACGACGCCGTGTTTCGGCGAAAAAGCGCCGGGTTCGCCGGGCGATATGTTCGGGCCGGTCGGGGCGTCGCTCGAATATAACCTCGACGGTTGGATGTTTTACGCGCTTCTCGGGCGGTACGAATATTGCAACAGCGTTTGGGACGAAGCGAACGCTTATATGCCGGATCAGGCGATTTACCTCTACCCCGGCGCCGAGTTCCGCACGATTTCGACGCGCAACGCCGAAGCGATTCGCGCCGCCGTCGACCATTGGCGTTCCGAACGCCTCAAGAAAGCGCCCGCCGCGACGCCTTGATCTCGCGCCTTAAACGCCGCCGACTCCGACGTTAACGTCGAACGGCGGCGCGCGGTGGAGCGGTTTCCAACGTTTCTCCTCCGTCCGCCCCTAAAAGCCCGGAAACAAGAAATAAAAAACGCGTCGACGCTATTTAACGTCGACGCGTTTTCCTTTGGTCTTTCTTTAACGCGCAAACGGCGTTTTCGCAACGCTTTAGAGCGAATGAATTCCCAACTTTTCCCGACGCGCGGCGTCTTCGGCGGCTTCCAAACGACGCTTCATCTCGGTCGAAAATCGATATTGCGTTTGCGCCTTAGCGAAACCGGAGCGCGTAAGTTCTTCGTTCAACGAAACTTCCGAATCGGCCAAATAAACGAACGCCAACCGCCGCCCGTATTTGTCGCGACGATCGCCGTCGGCGACCAAACGAACCGCGCCGCCCGCCTCTTCGACGCGACGCTTTGTAAACGCCGACGCTTCCGGCCCGAACGGCTCGACCGGCGAGTTCGGCTTCACCGTTTCCGGCGTGTTCGCGCCGATCAACCGCACGCGCTCCGTCGTTCCGTCGTCGAATCGAACGATCAACGTGTCGCCGTCGACGCAACGCTCGACGACGCCGGTTTCGACGTCCGGAACCGCTCGCAACCCGTCCGAGGTCGACGCGGTCGGCGCCGACGTTTGCGGCTCTGCGTCGAATCGAACGCCGCGACCTTGCAAAAACGCAACGAGCGCGACGACCGCAAGGAGCATAACGACGCCGCCAAGGCCTTTCGGACCGTTTTGGCGACCGCGCCCCTTGAAAAACGCGCGAACCAGATGTTTCGCTAACTCTTGTTCCAACGACGATTTACGCGCCATGCCGTCTCCGTTCGCGCTCCAAAGCCTATTTTTCGCTACAACAATCGTATAATCGCGTTTCTGCGTCTCTTAATCGTTTAAAATTAAGCGTTTTCTTTTTTCAAGCGCCGCGCTTGCTCGTTTTCAATCTCGGCGACGCGCCCCAAGCGGCGAGCGTGTCGGGTTTCGCCGGAAAAATCGGTTCGAAGCCAAGCGTCGGCGACGTCGGCCATCGCGTCGGCGTTCAAAAGATCGGCGCTTAAACACAACACGTTCAAGTCGTTATGACGACGGCTCAACTCGGCGGTGAAAACGTCTAAAACGGG
Source organism: Thermoguttaceae bacterium (assembly GCA_045545275.1). Classification (GTDB taxonomy): domain Bacteria; phylum Planctomycetota; class Planctomycetia; order Pirellulales; family Thermoguttaceae; genus RUG369. The sequence goes on from JAZQAP010000216.1 coordinate 3,768, forward strand.
CGCGGCGCGGACTCCGGAAAACTTGTTCGCGACGACGCTCATACCGATTCCAGTGCCGCAAATCAAAATTCCGCGATCGATCGTTCCCTCCGAAACGGCGCGCGCCACCGGAGCGGCGACGTCCGGATAATCGACCGACGCCGGATTGTCGGGAGTCGGTCCCGCTTCGACGACCTCGTGCCCCCAGCCGCGAATCGTTTGCGCCAAGTTCATCCGAGCCTCGATTCCGCGGTGATCGCATCCCACCATAATTTTCATTACGTCGCTCCCAAGCGCGCAAAGCGCCTATTTCGCCGTTTTTAACAGTTTCAACCGTTCCGTTCGACCGGCTTCGTCGGAAGGTTGGCGAAGAACGCGACCGGTCGGCGACTTTCGCCGCGCGCCGTTCGCACAAAATTCAAATTTTCAAACGTCCGCGATTTTTCGAAGTTTTGCGTTTTTTTACATCAACGCTTCGACGCGGTCGCAAAGTTCGTTCGCCCGAGCGTCGGTCGGCGCTTCGGCGATGACGCGGCAAATCGGCTCGGTGTTGCTCGGGCGCACCAAGACCCAAGCGTCGGGCCAGTCGATTCGCAAACCGTCCTCGAAGTTCTTCTCTTCGTTCGGAAACGCCGCCGCGACCGCTTCGACGACTTTGTCGAACCCGCCCTCGGGCAAGTCGAGCTTGCGTTTAACGATCGAGTATCCCGGAATTTCGTCGGCCAACGCGGAAACCGGCTTTCCTTCGCGGGCCATCGCTTCCAAAATTTGAGCCATTCCGACGAACGAGTCGCGCACGAATCCGACGCTCGGGTCGATCGGCCCGCCGTTCCCCTCGCCGCCGAAGATCGCGTTTTTCGCCTTCATCAGGTCGACGACGTTCGCCTCGCCGACCGGGGAGCGGAAGCAGGCGCCGCCGAAACTTTCCGCGACGTCGATCGTCATTCGGCTCGTCGCGCAGTTGATCACGAGGTTGAACGGGGCGGTTTCGCCGTTCTTTTTCGCCTTTTGGAGTCGGTTTTTCGCGCAGATCGCGACGGTGTATTCCTCGCCGATATAGCGACCGTTTTCGTCGACGACTGCCAAGCGGTCGGCGTCCGGGTCTTGGCAGAATCCGACGGCGGCCTTCGCTTCGACGATTTTTTCAAAGACGCTTTTCAGGTTGTCGACGGTCGGCTCCGGCGTATGCAGGAAGTCGCCGTTCGGGGTCTCGCCGCAAATCGCGACTTCGCAACCGAGTTCTTCGAGCAAACGTTTGCCGAGCAGGCTCCCGGACGCGTTGTTCGAGTCGAGGAGGACGCGGAAATTTTTCGCCCGAATCGCGTCGGCGTCGACCGTTTTCAAGACGGCGTCGAGGTGCGCTTTCGTCGAATCTTCGAGCGTCGTTCGCTCGCCCAAACGGTCGACGTCAACCCAATCGGCGGCTTTTTCCGTCCCGGCTTCGATCGCTCGATACGTCGCCAAGACCTTCTCGCCCTCGGCTTTAGGAACGACGCGCCCCTCGGCGGAAAAAAGTTTCAAACCGTTGTACTGTTTCGGGTTATGACTCGCGGAAATTTGAATTCCGCCCGCGGCGCCGCAGTCGCGAATCAAGACGCCGACCGTCGGCGTCGCGGCGATTCCGGCGTCGATCGTCGAACGTCCGACGGCGTTCAAGGCGGCGCAAATCGCGTCGGCGAAGATCGAACCGGAACGGCGCCCGTCCCGAGCGATCACAAACGGGCCGTCCGAGGCGACCGACTTCGAATAAGCCAACGCGTATCGAACCGCGACCTCCGGCGTCAACGTTCCGCCAATTTCGCCGCGCAACCCCGAAACGCTAATAATCAAAGGACTCGCCATCTTTTAAGCCTCCAGTCGACGTTCGTCGCCGACGATTTTCCGCAACGTTGCGCCCTCCGACGTCGCGCTATTAACGTCGAAAACGCGGGCGCAAAAATTATTCCAAGAAAAGCGCTATTTTTTCTATTTTAAAGAATTCGACGAATTAATCAAGGCGCCCGACGCAAAGAGCGGCGAAATTTTCTCAATTTACCGGCTAACGCGCGCTCGACTTTAATCTTTTTTCAAAAATAATCGAGAAAAAACTCGCGACGCAACGAGTAATCGCATTCAATATATTAAGCGCGAGGCGGAGATTCCGCCCGAGCCTCGCCGTCGCGACGTCCCGCCCCGTTCGCCTTCGTCGCTTTCGACGCGCCGAATCGCTCGCCGCCTCGTTTTACCCGCTTTGTTTATTTCGCCCATTTTATTCCGCGTCGAGTAAAAATATTAGGAAACGCCTCCAATTTCTTCCGTCGAAAGGGCGCGCTCCCGTTGCGCCGCCGCCAAAAAAAGTTACAATAGAGAAAACGCCGCGTCGGAATCGCCGTTTATCGCGACGTTTTTCCGAATTTACCATCGATAGGAGCCCGTTATGAAAAAATTCCAAAACGGCGCCGTTAATCTTATTTTAGCGGCGGCGACCGTCGCGCCTTCCCTCGCGACCGTTCCGACGTTCGCGCAAACGCCGACCGCCGAACTTCCCGCGCTCGCGTTGCCGAATTCGGTCGAAACGGACTCCGACGGCGCGCTCGTCGCCGAAACCGTCGTCTCGTCCGAAACCGTCGACGCGACGATTACGCCGGAGGCCGCGTTGCGCCAACTGATCGCCGGAAACGCCCGTTATTTAAAGGGCGCCTCCGACGCCGCGAACGCGCTGCCGCGTCTGTCGAACGCCGACGACCGTTTTCCGATCGCGACGATTCTTTACGCGTCCGACATGCCGGTTAAACCGGACGCCCTCACGCAAACGACCGACCGCGACGTTTACCTAACGCCGATTCAAGCCGGCGCGGTCGCGTCCGACGACTTGGCGGCGGTCGAATACG
>JAZQAP010000217.1:0-4765 GCA_045545275.1 Thermoguttaceae bacterium
AAGCCCCGTTCAAGGCGAAAAGCGAAAAACCGGAGGCGCTGACCCCGCCGGACGGTTCGCCGCGCCCCGCGACGTTGGAAGAGTTAATCGCGAAACATAACGAACTCGACCCGGGCGCCGGCGACGTAACGATTTCGATTCCGCAAGACGAATCGACCGCGACGACGATCCAAAAAGGACGCGTCGACGGCTTCTTCGCCCTCGCCGTCAAAAACAAAACGCAATGGGATCGCCTCGACGCAAGCGTCGTTTCGGTCGAGCGTTACGGCAAAACGGTCGAGGTCGAACGCTTCGCCGACAAGCCGTTCGGGGCGAAAATCGCGTCGTCGATTCGAGCGCTCCACTTGGGCGAAATCGCCGGGCTTTCGTCGAAAATTTTCTTCTTCGTCGTTTGCTTGATCGCGACGAGTTTTCCGGCGACCGGCGTCGCGCTTTGGGCGCATAAACTCCGCGCTCGCAACAAGAAACGTCGAGCGCAAACCGACGGCGACGCCGCGTCGAACGCCGACCGAGAAACCGGCGACGACGCGTCGAACGCCGACCGAAAAAGCGCCGACGAAACGCCGACCGATGAAACGGTTTAACACCGTTTTCGCTCTCTCCCGCTTGACGAACGGACGCCGACGCGGTTCGCCGCCGACGTCCGTTTTTTACGCTCGCGGACGTTTTCGCCCTTGCGCTCGACAAGAAAACGAGTAAAATAAAGGGGAAAAATCGTTCGAAGTCGCGCGCCAAATCCTCGGTTCCGTCGCTTCGAGCGTTTCGCATCTCCCCCCGAACATTTTACGCAAGGTTTTCGCTCGCAATGTATTACGTTACGCCGATCGAGCCGCAAGTTTACGACTCCGACTTCCAGGGCCATACGAATTTCCTCGCCGTTTCCCTTTGGTTCGACCGCGCCCGCACGGCGCTTTACCGCGAGTTCGAGCCGAATCTTAATTTCCGCGAACACGGCCTCGTCATCTTAAAGACCGAAGTTACTTACGTTAAGGAAATTTGGCTCCCGCGCCCGGTCGAAGTGCGCACTTGGACGAGCGTCGTCGGCACGAAGTCGTTCGAAATCACGCAGGAGGCTTGGCAGGACGGCGAGCTTTGCGCGGTCGGCAAAACGATCTTCTGCGGTTTCGACTTCACCGTTCACAAGAGCGAGCCGATCAACCCCGAGTTCCGCGCCGTTCTCGAAAAATTCCGCTTCGACCCGACGGCGCAAGAAGCGCAATGACGTCCGACGCAACCCGTTTAACTGCCGCGTCTTGCGACGTTTCCGAAACGTCGAAAACGCCGACGCCGTCGTTCCTTTCGGTCGAGCGTCTCTCGTTCGACGTCGGGAAAACGCCGATTTTGCGCGACGTTTCGTTCGGCGTCGAACGCGGCGCTCGGGTCGCGCTCGTCGGCTTAAACGGCGTCGGCAAGACGACGGCGCTCCGTTGCGTCGGGCGTTTGCTCGAAAGTTGGCGCGGCGAAATCCGGCTCGACGGCGTTTCGGTTCGCCGTTTTTCTCGACGCGACTTAGCGAAAAAAATCGCGTTCGTCCGTCAAATTTCCGGTTCGTTTTCTTCGTTTACGGCGCGTCAACTCGTCGAATTGAGTCGTTTGCCTTACTTGCGTCCGCTCGAACCGCTTTCGGAAACCGACCGAGCCGCCGTCGACGAAGCCCTCGCTCGAACCGGCGCGGAACGCTTCGCCGCCCGAACGCTCGACTCCCTTAGCGGCGGCGAACGCCAAAAAGTCTTGATCGCCGCCGCGTTCGCGCAGGAGCCGGAACTTTTGCTCCTCGACGAGCCGACGACGTTCCTCGACTACCGCAGTCAAGCGGAGATTTCCGCGTCGATTTCCGCTTGGGCCGCCGACAAAAACGGAACCGTTTTGGAGACGACGCACGACCTGAACCGCGCCGCGCTCGACGCCGACCGCGCCGTCGCGTTCGCGCAAGGAACGGTCGCGTTCGACGGCCCGGCTTCCGAATTGACGTCGCCGTCGACGCTCGCCGACGTCTTCGGCGTTTCGTTTCCGACCGTTCCGCACCCGACGACCGCCGTCCCGATGCTCGTTCCCGCCGCCGTTTCCTCCGCTCGCTCGCTCTCCGATAAATCGCGATGAACCCCGCCTTTCCGCTCGTTCGCGTCAAAACGCCGCTCCTTTTCCTCGCCGCGCTCGCCGTCGCGACGCTCGCCGTTTTCGCGCTCTCGCTCCTCGGTCAAACGACGTATTCGCCGGACGTTTGGACGCGTTTCCCGACCGCCGACCGCCCGCTCGCGGAACTCGACGCCGTCGCGAAAATCTTTTGGGGCGAACGCCTTCCGAAAACCGTCCTCGCCGCGCTCGCCGGAGCCGCGCTCGCGCTCGCCGGGCTGACGATGCAAACGCTTTTCCGCAACGACTTGGCGACGCCGTACACGCTCGGGATCGCGAGCGGCGCGTCGTTCGGCGCGACCCTGTCGATTCAATTTTCCGGAACGCTCGCGGCGATCGGCGTTCCGTTGGCGTTGTTCGGCGTCCCGCAAGTCGTTTGGGGCGCGTTCGTCGGCGCCGCGCTGGCGGTCGGGCTCGTTCTCGCTCTTTCCCGTCGAGCGCAAACGCCGGAGCGCGTCCTTTTAGCGGGCGTCGCGACCGGTTTTTTCTTCTCGAGCCTCGTTTTATGCCAGCAGTACCTCGCGAATCCGACGAAAGCCTTCGCCGCGATCCGTTGGACGACCGGCGGTCTTCTCCTTTGCGAACCCGGCTATTTGGCGACGACCGCCGCCGTTCTCGCCGTCGCGTCCTTTTTCCTTTATCGCCGCTCGCGAGAACTCGACGCGCTAACGCTCGGCGACGAACGCGCCCTTTCCCCCGGCGTCGACGTCGCCCGACTCCGCGCCGCGCTTTTCCTTTTGTCGAGCGCGCTCGTCGCCGTCGTCGTCGCGTTTTGCGGGCCGATCGGTTTCGTCGGCTTGACCGTTCCGCACGTCGCTCGACTTTGCGTCGGCGTCGAACGTCGGCGCTTGATTCCGGCGACGCTCTTCCTCGGCGCGCTCTTCCTCGCCGGTTGTCATACGTTCGCGCGAATCGTTCTTTTCCCGAGCGTTTTGCCGGTCGGCGTCGTTACGAGCCTCCTCGGCGCCCCGTTTTTCCTTTGGCTTCTCCTTCGAGAACCGGCGCGACGGGGGTAAAATCCGATTTATCCGCCCTAAATCCGGATAAAATTCCTTAAATTCGGAAAAATTTAGAAAAAAGCGCTTGCGTTTCGCTTCGACATAGAGTAACATAAGGAATAAAAGGGAAGCGTTTAGAACCGAATCGCTACTTAACGTCGTTTTACAAGCGTCGCCGAGTTCGTTCGCGTTCGCGCGCCTCCGTTCGTTTTCTCGCTCGATACGATTTTCGCGATTTCGAGCCCGCCGCAACTTTTTTATCAACGTTAAGGAAAACCGCCATGGCGAAAGCCCGACGCTGTAAGCAAGTCAAACCGCAAGCCGCAAAGAAAGAATACGTCTCTCTTTCTCCGTCCGAACGCGAAGTGATCGCCGTCCTTTGGAACGCCGAACACCCGATGAAAGCCGCCGAAGTCGCCGCCGAATTGGAAAAAACGACCGGTTGGCGTTTGAGCACGACGCGCACCTTCCTGAAACGTCTTTCCGAAAAAGGCGCGGTCGAAATTCGCAACGTTCCGAACGAACGCGGCGCCGTCTACGTTCCGCTCCTCGACGAAGCGGACGTGCGCGTCGCCGAAGCGAAATCGACGCTTCAAAAATATTTTAACGGAAAACTTTGCGGTTTAATGAGTTGTTTCATCGAACGCAAATGTCTTTCCGACGACGAATTGCGCCAACTTCGCGACGTTATCGCGCAAGAGTTGGACGCCAAACCGGCCAAGGGCGGTTGCGCGACCAAGGGCGGTTGCAAAAAGCGCAAGTAATCGCGCTTTGAGAAAAGCAAGAAATCGCGAAAGTCGAGAGCGCGCCGCTTAAACGTCGCGCCGCGTTCTCGTTCTTTTCCGTTTTTATCTTTCTCGCCCTTTTATCCGGACGATTCGCGCGTCGGACAATTTTAACCTCTTCTTGCCTCCGCGTTCGTCGGTTCTTCGTCGGTTTCGCGTTAAGCGACGCCGAGACGGATTTTTTTTGTCCAAACCTGTTACACGCGTTAACACTTCCGTTGTCGTTGCTTTTTACGAATCGCAACGCGCCGTTTTTCCCCTTTATCGACGCCCGCCGCGTCGTTCCGAGGTCGCCGATGCTCGAACTTCTTTGTTATATAGCGTCGCAAACATTGCGCGGAACGCTTTACATCGTCTTTATGCTGACAATGCAACGTCTTTTGCGAAAAAGACTTTCTCCGCGCGTTCGAGCGTTCCTTTGGGCGCCTCTACTATTTGTTCTTTTCGCGCCGAACCTTTGCGTCGTTCGCGTCCCGGTCTCGCAACCGGTCGAAACGACGGTCGTCGACGCGCTCGAACAAACGCGGGTCGCTTTGACCTCCGACGTCGTTAAGTCGGCGCCCGACTTTGGTCTTCGCCGCGTCGACGGAATCGACCTCGTTTATCTTCCGCCGTCGCCGCTCGCGCCCGGCCCCTTCAAGACGGTCGCGCCGCCGCTCGAAGCTCCGTCGAACGAAAATAATTGGGAAGGCGAAGCCGCCGCCGAGGAGATCAAGGAGGTCGAGGAGGTCGAGGAGGTCGAAACGAACGCGCCGCCGGCTCCGGTTCTCGCCGAGCCCGACGCTTTCTCGCAAGCGCTCGCCGAAGCTCCCCTTCCCGAACCGACGCCGACTTCGGAAGAACCGCCCG
>JAZQAP010000218.1:0-6464 GCA_045545275.1 Thermoguttaceae bacterium
GGGAGAAAATGGTCGACATACGCGTGAAACTGCGGCGGTAAGCGCAAAACGTCTTGCGTTTCCATCGGTTCGGCGACGGCGCCTTCGAACAGACGGAGGAGTTGGCGCTGTCGGCCATGGTTCCAGTCGGGGAGTAAAATATCGTAAACGACTTGGCCGGAAATATAACCGCGAGGCGAAACGACGTACGGCTTTCCAAGAGTCGGCCATGTCAAATAAAAGGAACGGGAGCTTTCTAAACGACCGGCGTAACATACGCAGAAACGCTCGGTGGAAATTTCGAAAACGTCGCCGAGTTTTAAGCAAAGTCGAATGATTTCCTTGTCGGTAAGATGAGTCGACGGGAGGCGTGGATCGTTGATTTCGTATTTCATTGGTTCGCTTAAAATTAAATAAGTGGCTGTTGGATATTAATTATCTCTAGGCTTAGGTAATTTACCTATAAACAGGATTAACTTATTTTCTGCAAATCCTCGTGCCTTCTTCCAGCGATCTTCGGTCTCGAATTTTGTCGGGTTAATAGAATTGATTATATTTGATAGTAGCTCGTCGTCTGTGTTCTGACTTTTCCCATATGTATTAATTAATAATTGTTCCAATACCCGAGCTTGGTCGCGAGTAAGCGTACCATTTCCATCGAAAACGAGTTCGTGTATTATGCGTGTTTTTCTATGTTCAGAACTTCTGCGTTTAACATTATTGGCGATACCAACATATTCAACATAGAGACTTTCATCATTTAATTCACCTTTCATAAGTCGCTTAAATGTGTCCTGAGTTATAAAACCATCTTTGTTCTTAATAGCAACATAGACATAGTTTTTTTGGGGACACGAATTGTGCGCCAACGCGCCGTCGGGCGTAACGCTATATACGCGTTCGGCGTAAACTTCTAGGTTGTAGACGTTTACGGGGCCGGGTCGCGGGAGCTTTTGGACGACGCGTTTGGTTTCGCCGCCGTAGAGTTGGACGCGTTCGCCTTGTTGGAGGCGTCCGGCTTCGACGAAGGCTTGACGGTCGACGGACTGGAACGGGCGCGTCGTCGGCGCTACCGATCGGCTTGGACTGGTCTTCGATTTGCAGGTCGATTACCGGTCTTAACGTCGCTGGAACGAACCGATTGCGACGGCGGCGGTTAAGCGTTCGGCGTTTCGGGGTTCGCGTCCTCGACTTGGCCGGTTTCAAGGTCGAAGATTTTTTTCTTCCCGTTAAGGTCGTTCATTCGCAGCAGAAAGCGACGCGGCGTCAACCATTGAATCGAGCGGAAATAGTTCCCAATCGCATCGTAATCGCAACGTATCGACGAGAGAAAAACGCGCTGCAAAACCTTCTTCGAACGGTATTTGCCGACGAGAACGTAAATATCGATACGGCTAACGCTCCACTCGAAATAAAAGCCGATTTTGAACGCCTTGTCGGGCGTGTGCGTCGCCTTGGGATAAATCGACTTCGGAACGTAATCGACGTCCCTAAACGCCTGAAACGCTCGACGTATCGGCTCCGCGTCCCAAGCGTAGAGCGCGCAGAGATCGACGAGTTCGCGTTCGCACGTTTCGGCCAACATTCGGCTCTTTTCGCGATCGTCCGCCTCCAAGACGTAACGCCGAAAATCGAAGTAAGTATTGACGATAATAGCGTTTAAAAATCCTTTATATTTGTCCGCGCGATACTCGAAGTAAAGCTCTTCGCGGGTTGCGACCGCGTACTTCCCGTCGACCGGCTCGCGCGGAATCAAATTGACGATAGCGGTTCCAAAACTGTTCGTCAACACTTGACGACGCAACGCAAATTGCAAAAAACACGTCAAATGCGTCGTTTGCCAGTCAAACTTTTGACAAAATTGACGCGGATAATAGTCGACGTCGGCGATCGTATCGTCGACGTAAACGCGAATATCGCTCAACCACTTGCGCTTTTCCCAAGGCGTAGGAAGTTCTTGCATTTTAGGCGTCCTTTCTTAAGGAGGAAAATCTCGCGTCTTGGGCTCGACTATTTGCTCGGGATAAAAAGGTTTTGTTCCTTTCGACGATTTATCGCCGAGCGCGCGTCCGTCCGATTTTCATTCGTCGTCTTCTTCCTCGTCGTCCTCCTCTTCTTCCTCGTCGCATTCGTAAAGACCGTCGAGGAATTCTTGAAGGCTGTCGGCGCATTTGTAACAATTCGAACGGTCGGCGTAAGTTTCGGGCGATTCCGTTTCGTGATTCCAATACCAAACGCTTCCGGCTTCGTCGCCCGTCAGAAGATAACAAATCGCGTCTCCGAACGAACCGTATCCGATCGGGAGCAAATCGTCCGGAATACGTCCGCGGTAACATTTTAAGGTTTCGTGATAACCGTTGCCGCGTCCGCCGAAAAATCCGAAACATTCGTCGTTTTCGGCGTCGGGGCAATCGAGAATATCAAAACCGCCGGGCTCGGGATACGTCGCCGCGGCTTCGATAAGGAAGTTTTTCAGTTCGGCGGGAAGTTCCGTCGCCAATTCTTTTTCGAGCGCCGCGACGTCCGCGAGAATTTCGTCGCGCGACGGGCGGAAATTTTCTTTGACAATGAGTTTCATTTTGAAGACCTTTCGTTACGTCGATAAGTTAACGTTTCGATTACGACGCGTCGTTTCCCGTCTCGCGCCGCCTCGACGTTTTCGACGACGCCGGTTAGCGTCGCCCGAGCTAACGCGCTCGTTTTCGGGAGTTCCAGTCAAATTTCGACGTTCGACGGCGCTTCCGGCGAAACCGGTCGCGACGAACCTCGGCGCTATTCAGTATAGCGCTTTCGACGTCGACGTTCAAGCAAAAAGAAAAAAAAAGCAAAAAAACCTTTTCGTCCGTCAAAACGCCGTCGGCAACGCGTCGACTCGGCGCCGATTTCGACGGAAGCGCTTGCGTCGACGAGCGGAAAGGTCGCGTCGGGAACCAAGAAGAAACCGAAAAAACGCGTCCGCGGAACGTCGGTTCGGACGCTTTAACCGGAACGGCCCCGCTCGCCGACGCGTCCCCCAAGGAATAACGCCGTCCCGATTAACGGGAGTCGCCGCCGTTCGCTCCCCAACCGCGTCCTGTCGGCGCAAAAAAGGACGCGTCCGACTCGACGCGCCCTCCAAAACTAAAACAACGCAACTCCCTATTTAACGGGAGTTAACGTCGCTCGATCAAAACCCGCGAGCGGCGCGAACGTCGTCGAAATCGCGGAGATGATAGTCGATTCCGACGTAATCGAGCGTTCGGCAAAGCGCCCGCAACGCGACGCCGAGACCGTCGCAACCGCTGAAACCGCCGAACTGACCGCCGCCTTTGACGTGCGGTTCGAGGTCGACGAAGACGCCCGGAACGCCGCGCGTTTTCAGGTTTTCCGTCAGCGACGGCGCGATCTTGGCGAAGTCGCGCAAAATCGCCTCGTGTCCGGAGTAACCGCGGTCGCACGGGACGAACCCCTTCATCTTCTCTTCGTCTTGGCGGCCGCCCTTCTCCTCGACGACGGTCTTGACGTAATCCTTGATGTGCAGCCAACCGAGCCCCGGCTTCATCGCTTCGTATTGCTCGTAAATTTCGGCGGTCGTATACCCTTGAACGACGAGGTTCGCCGCGTCGAAGATCAGCTTCATCGCCGGATGGTTGACTTGACGGTAAATTTCCGCCAAGATCCAACCGTTACAACCGATAAGGTTCGCCTCGACTTCCAGCCCGAACGTCAAGTCGGAGCGATGGCACGTCTCGGCGATTTTCCCCAAACGGTCGACCGCTTGCGAAATATACTTTTTCGGGTCGTCCCCCTTGGGCTGATAGAACGAGAACCCGCGAATCAGCTTCGTTTCGAAGAGGTGCGCGACGTCGCAAACGCGCTTGACGTCCTTTTCGAGGTATTCGTCGAACGGAACGTAACGGTCGTTCGAGCCGTCCTCCACGTCGAGCAATTTCACCTTTCCGATCGGCGACCCGATCGACGAAACGTTAAGCCCGTAATCGTTTTGCACTTCGATCACGCGGCGAATTTCGTCGGTCGTCAGCGCCATCACGTTCTTCACGCCGTCGCCGAGGTTCACAAAACGGACGCTATAATATTGCAAGCCGAGCGCCGCGAAGGTCGCAAACTGTTCGACGAGCGTCTTTTCGTTGGAGCATTCGTCGGCGAACCCGGTCAAAATCACTTGCGGTTTCAACGTTTTCTTAATCGTCATCGCGTTCGTCTCCCCTCGCGGTTTCGTTTTTGACTTAAAATTTAATTGGACGCTCGGCGGCCCGCGACGCTAAATAAGCGCCGTTCGCCGCGTTCTCCGCTAAATCGACGTCGTTTCCTTAAAACAACCGCCAATTTAACAACCGACGTTCAACTTTTGACGCGCCAACAGGAGCGCGACGAGCGTTTTCGCGTCGACGATTTCCTCGGCGGCGATCATCGCGTCGATTTCGTCCCAAGTTTTCGGGCTCGGCTCGATTTTTTCGCCGTCTTCGAGCGCGGTTTCGCCGGGCGTCAAGTCGGTCGCCAAATACAAGATTAACTCTTCTTGCAGAATCCCCGGCGACGAGTAAATCGCGGTCAGCCGCTCGATTTTTCCGGCGGAACACCCGGTTTCCTCGATCAGTTCCCGAGTCGCCGTCAGGAGCGGTTCTTCGCCGACCTCGCGCGTTCCGGCGGGAATCTCGAAAATCGTTTTTTGCAACGCGACGCGGTATTGTTCGATCAGCAAAACCCGCCCGTCCGGCAAAATCGGCACGATCCCCACCGCGCCGGGATGTTTCACCACTTGACGCTTCAAAATTTTCCCGCTTCGCCCGACTTGCGTTCGTTCGACGACTTTAAAAATTCGCCCTTCAAACAAAATCGGCTCGCCGTCCGGCGTTACGTTCGTCGCGTTCATCGATTTACTCCGTCGCCGCGCAACATTTTTCAACATTCCTCAAACGTCCCGATAATCGCCGAACGTTCGCGCCGTTCAAAACGTCGCTCGTTCGTATTTCGGGCCGTCGCCGCTATTATACCGCGTCCCGTCTCGAAAGTCAACGCGCCGCGTCGATTTGCGGAAAATAAACGCGGCGATTCGCCAATCGTCCGACCGTCTGTTCCGGTTAAGAGAAACAAAAGAACCGCGTCAAGTTCGCCGGTTGCGCAAGACGCGCAAAATCTCGCTATTTTTCGTCGCCCGTTGCGCCGCGACGCTCGGCGCGAGCGTTCCAACGTTTAATCTCGCCCAAATTATTCGCGAAATAGACGGAACCGCCGTCGGGCGAAAAAGCGACCGCGTCGATTTCGTCGACGCCGGGCGCCGTTTCGTCGAGCGCTCGATGCGCCGCGCCCTTGCGAACGTTCCAAAGAACGACGCGCGCCCCCAAACCGGTCGCCGCCGCCACTTTCATCCCGTTGGGAGAAAACGCAAAATCGGAAACGTCGTGTCGATGTTCCCCCAATTCGACAAGACGCCGCCCGTTTGCCGACTGCCAAAGCGTTATGTAACGAGGATCGATTCTCGCGGCAAAAATCTGTCCGTTCGGCGAAAATCGACAAAAACGCCGCGAAACGGGGCCGGAAACGGCAATTTGAGCAACTTCTAACGCTTGCAACGGTTTTTTCGCTTTTTCCCAGTCGACCGTTTCGGCGACGCTCAAATCCCAAACGACAATCTTAAAACGCGGAATAAAATCGGCGCGATCGTTAACGTCGCCGTCCTTCCTCTCTTCGACGCCCGCAAAATCGCCGTCTTCCTCCTCTTCCTCCTCTTCCTCCTCTTCCTCCTCTTCCTTCTCTTCCTCGTCTTCTTCGTTATTTTCGCTATTCTCGCCGACCTCTCCGTCTTCGCCGATTTCCTTGTTTGCGCTAACATTCGCAAATTTCGCGACTCGCTCAATCTCCGCGCCCTCCGCAATTTTAGCGTCTTCGCTCGCTTCGCTATCCGGAGTCGCGTCGCAACTCGGCGCCGTCTCTTCGACAAGGGTCGCGACCAAATCGCCGGCGGGCGAAACGGCCAACACGTCGACGACGCGCCCCTCGATCGTCTCGCTCGAAGTCGATTCGGCAAACGTCATCTTCACCGACTTCGGAAAACGCGCGACGCGCCGTCGATCTCGCCGCAAAGTCAACGTCCATTCGCCGACCGCCAAACTCGACGCGTCTTCTCCTTCCCCTCCTAATTCGCCGTTTCCCCCATCTTCGCGTTTAAATCCGTTGGAAGCGACGCGCCCGACGATCCAGCGAGCGTTCGGAGACAACCAAACCGCCTCGGCGCCCTTGGCTTCCTCCGAAATTTTCAGCCGCGTCGCGCTCGGGCCGGTCTCCGCTTGCGCCGCCGTCGCGAACGATTTGTCAAAAGCGCGGGTCGCCAACACGTTTCGCGTCGCCGGTCGCCAAACGCTCTCCGTTTCGGTCGGCTTCGAACGATAAAAAACGTTTTCCGCCGCGCCGTCGACTCGTTCCGCCGGAATCGTCGCGGAAACTAAGTCGGATCGTAGCCATGTCGTTCTGTGGGCCCAGGGGTT
>JAZQAP010000219.1:0-13741 GCA_045545275.1 Thermoguttaceae bacterium
CCCGCCGTTCGTGAAGTCGCTCGCCGAAGCGGACGCGTATTTCAATTTTCCGATCGACAAGCGGCGCGCGTATCTCGACTTTTGCGTCGATTGCGGCGTAAAGTTTTATCTCGCGGGACATACGCATACGGCGCTCGAACGGAGCTATCGCGTCGTTCCGATTCTCAACGGAGAAACGACGTCGCGTAATTTCGATAACCGCCCGTTTGGCTTTCGAATGCTAAAGATCGACGCGAAAATGAATTACGTGTGGAATTTTCTTCCGGTTGAAATCGACGGTTGACGTCGAACGGCGTTTAGTCGACGGAACGTCGAGCGGGGCGCGGTCGTTTGAGGCGGCGAATTTCGGCTTTCGTCTCTTCGTCGACGCGGCGCGATTCGACGATTTTTTGCAGCGACTTGTTGAACGTAAAGTCGTCGAAGTTGTTTTGCGCTAAGAAGTTAAGCGTCGCGTCGGGGAAGCGGATAAACGCTTCGGCGACGAGCCAAGCGAGCGACATATCGACGTAATATTCGCCGAGGCGCCGCGCGGCGATTCGGTTGGCGCGTTCAAAAACGGCGTCGAGGTAATTCTTAGCGAGAAAATGGTTTAGCGTCGCGACGACGGCGAAGCGAACTTCGAACGGCCTCTCCGACGCGGCGCAAAAGTCGAGAAAAGCCCAAAATTCGTCGCGTCGGTCTTTAGGAACGCGGAGGGAACTTGAAAAGACGTCGCAAACCGCCCAAGAATCAATAAAAGGCGCAAACGCGGCGATCGCTTCGAGTCGAGCGTTAAAGTCGAGCGGCGCTTCCGCAACGACAAGACCGACGATAAGACGCTCTTCGTAACTTTCGAAAATGCAATGGGTTAGCGAGTCTCGGTGCGGCGCGGTAAAAACGGCGTTTAAAAATTCCGCGCCGTAATTTCGAGCGATTTCTTTGGCCAACGAACGCAACGCCGGAACGCGAACGCCGAGAAGTCGATCGACTCCGGGTAAAAGTTTGCTCGCGAACGCTCGGTAATCCGGTTCCGCAAGCTCGACGAGGCGGCGCCGGAGCGAGTCAAGCGGACGTTCGCGGCGAAACGGCGGCGGTGGCGCAATGCGCGGAATTGAAGTAACTCGCGTCATAATAAGCGTTGCGATAAAAACGACGGAAACGTTCGACCGAAAAGAAACCTGTTCCTTTTTAAACGGCTTTTTAAAAGGGGTTAGCGACGCATAAGGCGTTCGAGCGCGTCGCGTTCCGCAACCGGTTCCGACGCTCCGACGCGCGATCGACAAAGGACGATCGAACCGCGACAAACGTCCGGGGCGGCGAATTCAAGCGTTATTTTGCGACCGTCCGACGAGCCAATTTTCAACCAACGCCAACGCGTCGACGACGCGGAGGGAGCGGCTCGTTGCGGAAACGTCGAAGAACGCTCGACGTAAACGCTTGACGATTCGGCGGTTGCGTCGTCGGCGTCAAGGAGTAAAACGTAAAGTTCGCCGACCGGCAAAGGCGCGTTTTCCGGGCGACGACAACGCCAAGCGTTGGAAAAATCGCGGTCGAGCCAACCGATTTGACGGTAGGCAAACGAAAAGCGTTCCGTTTGCGCGTCGAGTTGCGCCGTCGTTTTATCGACCGTTAGTCGGTCTGTTGGGAGAAAAGCGATTCGGACTTTCGCTAAACGTCGAAGATCTTGCGTTTTAACGTTTTCCGCTTGAAAGACGTCGAGGACGCCGTCGCCGACGAGAGCCGGAACGGCCAACATTCGCGACGTCGGGGCAAGACGTTGCGCGAAATAATAATCGCCGGACGCAAGAGTAGAAACGACTGAATGTAATAAACGGAACTGAACGAGCGGGTCGAGTCGATCGGTCGTTTGCAAGCGCGATAAAAAGGCGCTCCAAGCGGCGTACCAACGAGCGGCGTCGGCGGCGCGCAGCGTTTCGGGAATGGCTTGCGCTTCCGAGGCAAGCGATTGTAGAAAAAGACGTTGCGTCGGTTCGGACGACTTGGTTTCCGGCGCGTTTTCCGGGACGTCGACGGCGCCGAGCGCGCCCTGCGCGTCGACGAAACAAACGTTGCGACCGGGGCGCGGCGGCTGTTGCAGGTAGTAAATTTGGTCGGACGTCGGCGCGAACGTCCAATATTTGGTCGCAAGCTCCGCTTCCAAAGCAAGGAGGATTTTGCGTTGAATTGCGACGCGATTTAACGAGACAAACCGCCATTCTTCGGCGCGTCGTTCGAGAGAATGATATTCTTGCGGAAGTCCTTGCCGATTTTGAGTTTGCGCGATGAATTTAAGCGCTTTTTCGGCGGACGACGCTTCGACGTAAAAACGCTCGAGTTGGGCGCCGTTCGTTTCGACGAAAGCGTTCCAAGTTTCAAGCGTTTCGAGCGCGTCAAGCGACGCGGCGACGCGATGTAATTCCTTGCGATAGGCGGCGACGGCGTCGGAGGGATTGGAACCGTCGTTAAAATAGGGAATTAAGGAATCGGTCGGATTTTCTTCCTCTAAAAAAGCGGCGAAAAAAGAACGCGTTTCTCCGGCGTTAAGCGACGCGGCGTCGAGTTTTGCGAGCCGCCGAAAAAAATCGGAGGAATCGTCGACAAAACGTCGAAACGTTTCAAGACGCTCCACGAGCGTTTCGGCGCGTTGCGCAAGTTCCGAATTGGCGGCGGATTGCGTCGCAAGTCGGCGCGCGGAATCGAGTAAAACGGAGAGCCGCGCCGTCAAGCGCTCAAGGCGTTCGGAACCGAGTTTTTGCGTTTCCTGAAATTGAAATTCGAGTTGGGCAAGCTCGCGTTCTATCTCGTCGGAGCCGACGGCGGACGACGTTTTAGAAGGCAAACGTTGCAAATGTTCGGGTTGCGAAGAACGACGCGGAATGCCGCCGCGTCGCGGGTCTAGACGTTGCGTCGCGAACGAGCGCGCTTTTTCCGGCGCGTTTGCGGCGACAAACTCAATTTCGCTTCCAAACGCTAAAATAGCGCCGAGCGTCGCCAACACCGCGCGTCGAGCGGATTTTGCGCAAATCGACGTTAAGGCGCAACTCGTTGAATTTACAGCGGTTAAGCGCGTTTCGTTTAACATGGCGAATCTCCGTGGGACGAACGAGGAGCGAGCGGCGTTCGCGCTTCAAGCGCGACGTCTTGAAGCGATTGGGGACCGGTTGATGGAGCCGCGTTGCAAATTGAATCGTCATAAGGTTTAAGCGGATTGGTCGGGTCGAGCGCGAAACCTTCCGAAACAAACGCGAGGCGCGACGAAACGCGTTCGGGGGGAAGAGAATACCAAGCGGAGACGACTTTGACATACGCTTCAAGTTGACGGCGATAAGCGGCCAAGGTTTCCGCGTCGGGAAGGCAAGGAAAAGACGGCGCGTCGTCGCCAACGCGCGGCGACGCAACATGTTGCGACGAAAGACGATCCGTTTTGAAGTCGACGACGTCGGCGCCGACGACGCGTCCGCCGTCGCGCAGCAGGACGAGACGGTCGATCGCGCCGCGCCAAAGTCGACCGTCCGAATTTAAAAAGGAAAAGGAGCGTTCTCGAAAGATTTCCCAAGTCGGCGCCGCGATCTCCGGACGAAGAGAAACGGCGGACGACTCGGCGTCGTTTAAAATGAGGCTGCTGTTGCAACCGTTGTAATTGGAAAGGCTTAGGAGGTTTTTGACGAACGGCGTTTCGCAAATTTCGGCGAAACGTTCGAGCGTTCGGCGAACGTCCGTCGCGTCGTATCCTAACGCTTTAAGTCGTTCGCGCAAAAGACGTTCGCTCGGTTGGCCGTCGACGTCGAGCCAACGAACCTCCTCGAAGCAAGCGTGAAGCGCTTTGCCGAGCGCAAAGGAACCGGGACGACTCCAACGGCGCGGCGAACGTCCGTCGGTCGGCGTTTCGCGCTGGAAAAGGAGACGACTTTCGACGAACGGATCCGGCGCAACTCTCGCGACGGCGTCGGTTGCGTCGGGGCCGACGACGGACGAGCGCCGCGCGGGAAGAGCGAGCGGTTCGAAAGCAAAGGTGGAAGGCGTCCGTCGCGAGGGAGCCGGGGACGACGCGTCGAATTGCGACCAGGCGCTAACGCCCGACGCAAAAACGGTTTGCGCTTTGCCGTAAAAAGGGGAGCCCTCCGGAAAAATAAGCGCGTTCGGAGCGAGACCGGCGCGAAGAATCGACGCGAAACTCGGGGTTTGCGAAACGTTCTTTTTCGGCGAAACGATCGCGATCAACGAACGAATCGGGCGCGTAACGGCGACATAAAGTAGACAAAGCGCTTCCTCGAAACGCTCCGTTAACGCGTCTTCAAAAAGTTTTTGAAACTCTTGCGGCAAAAGATTTTGAACGTCTTGCGGAACGCTGCGGAGCGCCGTTTCTATCGGCGCCGTCGGCGTTTTGCGACCGACGACGAAGGAAGAACGAAAACGGTCGAGCGGCGCGTCGAGCTCCGGAAGGACGACGATATCGAATTCGAGGCCTTTCGACTTGTGAAGGCTCATCACTCGAAGCGTCGCGTCGGACGGCGATTCGATTTTCGTCTCGCGAACCGTTTTTATGAAGCGGTCGAGCCGGACGTTCGGTTCGCTTTCTTGATACCTAAACGCAAGTTCGATAAGCTTTTCGAGCCGTTCGCGACCACGGGCGTCGCAGAGCGGGAAGAGGAGGTCGGCCGTTTCTGCGACAAAGCGTCCCAAACCTTCCGTTTCGACACGGCGTCGTATATGCAAGGAAACGCGACGGCTCGTCGCGGCGTCGGCGTAATTTTGCGTCGTTAGGTTGAAACGTTCCGCGAGGGGCGCGACGGTCGCCAAGTTGTATTTCGCGACGAGATCGCCCGGGTGCGACGCGAGGGTAAGCGCCGAAAGAACGGCGTTTACCGACGGAGCGTCGGTGAGCGGCGCGCCGCCTTCT
This sequence comes from Thermoguttaceae bacterium, assembly GCA_045545275.1. Taxonomy (GTDB): domain Bacteria; phylum Planctomycetota; class Planctomycetia; order Pirellulales; family Thermoguttaceae; genus RUG369. The sequence goes on from JAZQAP010000219.1 coordinate 4,880, forward strand.
TCGCTTGCGTCGACGCCTTGTTTTTTAAGCGCGGCGATGAATTTGACGATTAATTTGTTGGTGCGCGTCAAGACGCCGATCGTCGCGTTCGGAAATTCGCGACGCAGGCGAACGACGCGAGCGACCGCGTAAGCGAGCGTCGCTTGTTTTTGCGAAATCGTTCCGAAACGGCGCTCCGTCGCAAAACCGTCGGATTCGTCGTCCGTTTCGCCGTCGAACGCGTCGAGGAGGTTTTGCGTCGCGGCGTCGTTTTGAGGTGGCGGAGCGTCGTTAACGTTCGAATCGACGGAGGTTTCGGAAGCGAGCGGGCTCGTTTCGGTCGCGTCGATCGGAGGGGCGGAAAAATCGGGAAGGACGCCGGAATCGTCGACGAGCGGCGCGACTTCCAGCGCGCAATAACCGAGTTTCGACGCGTTCGAAGGGGCCGTTTGGTGCGTCGTGTAGCGACGGCTCCAATTTTCGACGGCTTTAATAATCGCGCGTTTTTTCCGAGCTTGCGGCGAACCGGGCGCGTCGTCCGTATCGTATTGAAACAACGGGTTTTGCGTTAGCGGCAAAAAAAGTCGATTGACCGTTTCGATCACCGTCGGGCAACTGCGCCAGTTCAGCGTCAACTCCGCCGTTTCGACGCCGGGTAACGACGATTCGATTTCGTTGAAAATTTCGGCGACGCCGCCGCGCCAGCCGTAAATCGCTTGTTTGACGTCGCCGACGCAAAAGAAAGAACCGCGTCCGGAGGTTTCCGAACGAACGGAAGTTTCGACGACGTCGACGGTTGCGTCGTCGAGCGCGTCGAAAAGGGGCGTCGGTTTCGGAGAGGAAAGGGCGGAACGGGCGCGGCGCTTCGCGGCGTCGTCGCGCTCGACGATCGCTTCCGCAAAGGGTTTAAGGATCGTCCATTGGGCGAACGACGCGTCTTGAAATTCGTCGAGAAGGAGGTGCGACGTTTTCGCGTCGAGACGGTAAACGATTTGGCGGAAACGGTTTTCCCATTGAAGGCGCGCTAAGATTCGCGTTAAGTCGTCGAAACGGAAAGCGTTTTCCTCCAACTTCGAACGCTGAAAAAAGCCGGAAATCGAGTTCAACGCGATCCAAGTCGCCCGCGTTTGCGACGCGACGTCGGCGAGAACTTTCGCCTTGGCGAACGCGGCGAGACGCTCGATCGGCGCGGCGAGGGCGTCGTCGAATTCCGCTTTGTAGTACGTTCGTTCGCCGCGAAGCGTCGTTTGCGTCAACGTTTGTTTCAAAAATTCGCTCCAATTTTGCGCTTTCGCGAAACCGACTAATTTCGCTAACGCCTTGACGTAATTGGAGTTCGGTTTGCCGGTTTTCGTCGTCGGAAGGGGCGCGGTTTCAAGAAAAGCGACGGCTTGCGCGAGTTCCTCGGGAGCAACGGAACGCCAAGAGGCCTTTAAACGCGTCCAAGCGTCGGAAGTCGTTTGATAATAAAGGTTTAGGGTTTCTTCGACGATTTCCGAAAGTTGGTTTTCAATCGAGCGGCGCAGGTCGCCCTTAAAGAGAAGGCGCGTTAGTTGGACGGCGTTTTGCGTTTGCGAATGCGCGAACGACGCTTGAATCGCTTGACGGAGGAGGCGGGCGTCGTCGACGTCCTCGACGATGCGCCAACCGGGCGGGAGACCGATTTCGAACGCGAAACCGCCCGCGATTTGCATAAAGAACGCGTCGAGCGTGCAGATTCGCAGACGATGCAACGAACGAACGACGTCGACGGCGAGAGCTTGCAAACGCTCTTGCGATAAGACGTTAGCGTCGCCGTCGTAAAGTTGCGCCGAGAGCGCGGCCGCGTTTTCCGGAGAAAGAGCGGCGTTTCCGAGGCGCGCGAGAATGCGGTCTTGGATTTCGCCCGCCGCTTTGCGGGTGAACGTCGTCGCGAGAATCGAGTCGACCGGCGCGCCTTCGAGCAAAAGACGCAAGTAACGCGCGCTCAGTTGATACGTCTTGCCCGAGCCGGCGGACGCTCGAATAACGAGACGGGAAAACGGCGACGAATCGGACATTAAAATAACTCCGGAAATTGAGCGCGGATAAGGAGGGAACGTTAAAAGGGGGCGTCGGCGCGACGCCGCGTTAAACGTTACTCGGCGTCGGATTGCGTTTTCTTTTGCGACGCGGCGTCGTCGGACGTCGCGTCCGAAGCGAGAACTGCGGACTCGACGTTCGTTCCGAACGCTTGCGACTCGACTTCGCGGATTTCGAGCGCGGAATCGTCGGCGCGGAAGAGGTAAAGGACGGAAAGACCAAGTTTATCGGCCAACGCGACGCCTTCTTTTTCGCCCAAAACGAAGAACGCCGTCGCAAAGGCGTCCGCTTCGGCGCAGGTTTGGGCGACGACCGAAACGGCGCCGAGACGTTCTTGGGAAGCGGACGCGGCGTTTTCGACGATTTCGGTCGGTTTGCCGGTGCGAGGATCGACGATGTGCGAGAAACGCAAGTCGCCGACTTGTAAATAGTTGCGGTAGTCGCCGCTGGTCGCCAACGACGCGTCCGGACGAGTCGCGGAATCGAAATTGAGGACGCGATAAAGGCGCGGGACGAAACGTTGAGCGTCGCGAGCGATTTCCGGCGCCTCGATTCCGACGCGCCAAGCCGTTCGCTCTAAAGCGTTGGTTTCAAAGTTAAAACGCGTTTTTTGACCTCCGCAACGCGTTTCGCCGCCGACTTCGATAAGGTAGTCGGGCAAACCGGCCTTGTCGAGGGCTTGCGCGACGCGGTCGACGGCGAACCCTTTCGCGACGCCGGAGAGGTCGAGCGTTAAATTCGGAACGCTTTTGCGCAACGCGGGCTTCGGCGTCGTTTGAACTTCGAGCTTGTCGTAACCGACGTTTTCGCGGAGTTTCGCGATTTGGTCGTCCGACGGAAGTTGAACGAGCGGCGCTTTGTTCGGGCCGAAACGGTAAAGGTCGACGAGGGGCGCGACCGTCGGGTCGAAGGCGCCGCCGGTTTTTTGCGCGACGTCGAGCGCGATTTGAACGATTTGCGCCGTCGTTTCGGAGACCGGGAACCACTCGGTCGATTGCGACGCGTTGAAGCGGGAAATATCCGACTCCGGTTTAAAAGTCGAGGCGGCGAGGTCGACCGCGTCGAGTTCCTTTTGAATAAAGCGTTGCAATAGTTCTTCGCAAGATTTGGCGGGCTCGGCTTCCGAGTCGACGGTAAGGTCTTTTTCGGTAAGCGTTTGAGCGTCGGCGCAAACGGTCGCGTTCCAAACGGTTCCCATCGTTTCGCCGGCGATTTCGAACGGGTGCGCTTTCGCGGGTTCCGGCGCTTTAAAGAGGTAAGGTTTGGCGATAAAGCCGACTAATACGGCGATTAGCGCGAAGCGAACGATCGTTCCGAACGAAGAACCGCCGGATTTTTCTTGGGATTTGGCGGCGAGTTTTTTCGTATCTTGGGAGGCGTCGGCCATTTTGCGGTCTCTTATATTAATAATAACGACAAACGAACAACGCGACATGGCGTCAAACGTTTGTTAAGGTGGAAGTCGAGGGGAAAAACAACGCGCTAAAGCGTTTTAAATAATCAACATCGCGTCGCCGTAACTGTAAAAGCGGTAATCTTCGGCGATCGCCTCTTCGTAAGCGCGCTTCAGAAGTTCGTCGCCGCCGAACGTTCGAACGAGGATAACGAGCGTCGACTTCGGCAGGTGGAAGTTCGTCAACATCGCGTCGACGACTTTGAAGCGGTACGGCGGGCGAATGAAAAGATTCGTCGGGCCGGAGAAGGGCGCGAGTTTATTCGGGTTCAGCCCGGTCGAGTCGATCGAACCGTCGGGAAGCGCGTTCGCCGCCGATTCGAGGGTGCGAACCGACGTCGTGCCGATCGCGAAAACCCGGCCGCCGCGAGCTTTGCGCTCTTCGATCGTTCGGACGGTCGCTTCCGAAAGGTTCGCGACTTCCGAGTGCATTTGATGGTCGGCCAAACGGTCGGCGGTAATCGGCTTGAAGGTGCCGGCGCCGACGTAAAGGGTCGTCGGGCAGACGGCGACGCCGATCGAGCGAATCTCGTCGAGCAGTTCTTTAGTGAAGTGAAGCCCGGCGGTCGGCGCGGCGACGGCGCCGGGGTTCGACGCGTACACCGTTTGATAATTGTCGCGGTCGGCGGGCGTCATTCGGCCTCCGCGAATGTACGGCGGGATCGGAACCCAACCGACTTTGTCGAGAAAATCGGTCGAATCTTCGCCCTCTTCCGTCAGCGGTTTGACGATCATCGTCTTCGCGTCGGTGCGTCCGACGACTTCCAAATAACGCGTAAGTCCGCTGCCGTCCGGGTTTTCGAGTTCGATTTTTTCCCCCGGTCGCAACTTGCCGCGCGTTTTCGACATAATCTCCCAAAGGCCGCGCGGGTCGAATTGCAAAAAGAGTCCTTCCCAACGGCCTTGCGTCTCGGCGCGACGACCGATCAAGCGCGCCGGCAAGACTTTAGCGTCGTTTAAAACAAGAACGTCTTCGGGGCGCAAGTATTCCGGAAGGTCGCGAACGCGACGGTGGCGGAACGAGCCGGTCGCGCGGTCGACGACCAACATGCGGGCGGAGGCGCGGTCGGGGCGGGGCGTTTGAGCGATCAAACGTTCCGGAAGTTCGTAATCGTAAGCGTCGAGTTCCGAGAACGCGGCGTCGAGCGGCTTGTCGGGGGACGTCATAGGGCGATTTTTTAGGGAAAAAGGTTTTTATTGAATTTTGGAGCGATAACGTCAAAAAGCGGCGCGACGCGAGCGCTCGAACCGTCGTTATTATTATAACGGACTTGCGGCAAAATAAAAGAGGCGCGACTTTTCTTTCCGCTTCAATTTTAAGGAAAACGCCGAAAAAAGGACGCGTCGCCAAGAGAATGGGGAAGACGCGGCGGTCGGCGAAATTGGCGAAAAGAAAACGGTCGCGTCGACCGCGCGAAGTTTGTCGGTTGTCGCGACCCTTAGCGGAGGCGAAACCGATTTTTAACCCGCGAGGCAAGCGCTCGGGCTTGAACGGCAAGGGAAAATGAGGTTAAATAGCGTCGACCAAACGCCGCGTCGAATTAATGAGGAAACCGTAAAAAAATGAAAAAAGAATTGGAAAACAAAGCGAACGGAGAAGCGGAAAACGGCGCGACGGTAAAAAATGACGCGACGTCGCCGAACGCGAAAATTAAGGTCGCGCTGTTGATAACGGAACTTTCGCGCGGCGGAGCGGAAAAAGCGTTGTTGCAACTCGCGACGACGCTCGACTTAACGCGCTTCGAACCGGTCGTTTTTTCGTTGAGCGGGCTGGCTCGCGACTTAGAAAACTCGCTTGTTCCGCTCTTTAGGGACGCCGGAATCGAGACGGTCGAACTGGGGCTGACCGGATTGCGGAACGCGCCGTCGGTTTTTCGGCGTTTGACGCGGGAACTGAAGCGGCGGCAAGTCGACGTTTTGCAGTCGTTTATGTTTCACGCGAATATTTTCGGACGTTTCGCCGGACGCGCGGCGGGGGTTCCGGTCGTTTGCTCCGGGATTCGGGTCGCGGAACGGGACGCGCCGCGACGACTCGCGCTCGACCGTTGGACGCGAAGTCTCGTCGACGCTTGGGTTTGCGTCGGGGAGGCGACCGCCGACTTTTCGCGAACCGTCGGGCGGCTTCCGGGAAAACGCGTTTTTTCGATTCCGAACGGCGTCCGCGTTCCCGACGAGGAAACGCTCGAAAAATCGATTGCAACTTCCGATTTTACTTGGGTTCCGGAACCTTTCGGACGGCGAAAACGAATCGTTTGCGTCGGGCGGTTGGCGCGTCAAAAGGGGTTTGATCGGTTTCTGGAAAACGCCGCGAGCTGGGCGCCGCAAATCGCGAACGATTGGGAAATTTGGATTGTCGGCGACGGCCCGGAGCGGGAGGCGTTGCGGCGAATCGTCGAAACGAGAGGACTTGCAAACGTCGTTTTTTTCGCGGGTTGGAGACCGAACGTTCCGGAAATTTTAGCGGGAGCCGACCTCTTCGCCTTGCCGTCGCGTTGGGAGGGGATGCCGAACGCGGCCCTTGAAGCGGCGAGCGTCGGGAAGGCGGCGCTTTGCTCCGACGTCGAGGGCGTCGCCGAGATTTTAGGAAACGACGCGGCGCCGCAAAGTTGCGCGTTCGACGACGACAAGTCTTGGCGCGATAAAATATTGACGTTGACGAGCGACGCCGCGTTGCGAGAAGAACTCGGGCGACGCAACCGAAACCGCGTCGCGCAAGAGTTTAGCGTCGAAAGCGCGACGCGGAAATACGAGGCGCTTTGGACGCGGCTTTTGACGGAAAAAAAGAAATAGCGACGCGACGTCGTTCGGGCGTTCCGTTAGGTTGCTAGTCGTCCTTTTTTTGCGGTTCCCATTCGTTGTATTCGCCGGGAAATTTGGAGTTAAGCGACGCCCAAAACGGGTGTTGGCGGTCGCAGCGAGTGCGGGCGTCCTCCAACATAACGAGCGAACTGGCCGGAACGCGACCGTTGGGCGGCGTCAACTTGCGACCGTTGAAAACGACCTCCATACGGCGACTGAAGTCGAGCTGTTCCGGCGAAAGGAAAACGACGCCGCGGTCGGCCGACGTTTTAATATTCAATCTGTTGCCCGCGATGCGAAACGTTTGAGTCGACGCGGCGTCATAGTCGCGCTCCAACTTTGGCGCGAAGAGCGGGTCGATCATCTTTTGACTTGGAAAATCGAATAATTCGACGTTCCAAAAGAAATTGTTCCAAGGCCGAGTCGAGTAAGCGACGCGCTCCTCCGGAATGAAAAAGCGCCGCGTTCGCGTCCGCATCCATTCGAAAACGCGCGTCGTTTCCTCCGCGAACGGCTCGACGCCTCGGCCTTTGTATTGGACGTAAGTCATGTCGAACGGCCGAGATAAGTCCATTCCCCAGTCGAGCGTTCGAGAACTGACCGCGAGTTTGCCGCCGTCGAGTTCGCCGCCGATCGCGTAAAGCGGGACAAATTTGCCGTTGCGTCGGACGATTTCGGTCAAAAAGGTCGCGGAACCGCAAATCGGCGCGACGCCCGCCCAAAGATCGGGGTGCGCCAACGCGAGATCCCAAGCCGCGTCGCCGCCCGCGAGAAAACCGGAGAGGAAGACGCGATCCGTGTCGATCGAAAAGCGTCGCAACGCGTCGCGCATTGTGTAAAGGACGGCGGCGCAAGACGTCGCGGAGAAATCGTACCCGAGGCCCGGCTCCGTCCAACGCGGCGCGACGACGATGTAACCGAAGCGCGTCGCTTGACCGTAACGCTCGCGAACTTTCTTACCCTGCGCCGTCGTTTTTTCGACCCAAGGCCCGCACCACCAGTTGAGCTGTTGCTCGGGAGACGAACGTTCGCCGTGTAAAGTGATAACCGTCGGGTATTTGCGATTCGGGTCGTATTCCGGCGGGAGCTGAACCCAATAGGAGAACGTTTTACCGTCTTGGAACGACGGAACGCTAAGTTCGTACTGGTAAGGGGTTTCGCGGCTCGAACTCGGCGGGCTTTTCGGCGGCTTCATCGTTAATAAAATTCGCGAAACGAGTTCCGGCGTCGACGCTTCCTCGGCGCGGATTTCGTCCCAAAGCGCAAGGCGTTGCGCGGGCCGGCTTTCGAGCAGGTAACGTCGCGAAAGTTGGCGGACGCGGTAAATCGACGCCGTCAACTCTAACCGTTTGTCCGAGGCGACGTTGCCGACGAGCCAACCGCTCAGCGCGATCGAGAGTTTTTCGCCGTCGGTCAGCGAGCCGTCGTTTTCCGCTTGCTCGAACGCGACGAAGCGCGGCAACGTGTTGGAGTTTAACTCTTTAACGATTTCGACGACGAGCGGCGCGAACGTTTTTTTCAGTTCCGCGTCTTCGATTTGGTCGGCGAGCGTTTGAACGCGTTCGACGATATGAGCGCGGCGTTTGTCTTCGTCTTCGTATTCGCGGCGCATTCGGCGAATCGCTTGGATTTTTTCCGGCGAAACGCGGTCGGCTTCGAAGGATTCGAGCAGTTCTTTGACTTTGCGATGTTGCCCGGCGGCGCGCCGCAGTTCAAGTTCGTCGATAAGCCGTTGCGCGGCAAGTTGTTTGATTAAACGCAACGCGACGTCGAGGCGGGCGTCGTTCGCTTCGTCGTTTTGAAAATCGTCGATAATTTCCTGCAGTTCCTCCGCCGCTTGTTCGTAAAGCGTCGCTTGGACGTAAAATTGGTAAACGCGCAACCGGTCGTCGAGAACGGTCGGGTCGATCCGCTTTTTGACGAGGGCGCTGAGCGTTTTGCGCGGAATCGAGTGCGGCGAAAGGCGCGAGTCGACGTTGTGCGTCAGCCCTTGGACGCGAACGTAAGTCGGGGCGATTTCGGTGATTCCCTGAACGATCGTTTGCCCGGACGCGAGAATCGCGCGGCGTCCGAATTCGTCGAACTCCGACGTCGCCCGATAGTAGCCGAGAATACCGATTCGCTTCGCCGGGTCGTTGCAGACGCGTTGCGGAATTTTGAAGACTTCGAGCGCGGTTCCCGATTCGTCCGGCGCGAGGTCGAGGATATTCCCCTTGGGGATGTAAATTCGGCGCAGTTCGTCGTCGAGAACGACGATTTTTTCCGTTTTTATCGGCGAGGATTCTCGTTCTTGTTTCGTATTCGGGATTTCGAGAACGCTTTGCGTCGGAAAAACGCCGCCGACGTAGAGTCGACCGTCCTTCATAACGACGCGCGACTGCGCCGCTTCGAGCGTCGAAGGAGCGAAAACGAGTCCGAAGGTCGCGACGAGCGCGCCGCAAAAAGCGAAACGAAGGCGCGTAAAGCGGTTTTTCGAGACGTTTTGCGTTGCAGTGTGTTGACTCGACATAAGATTCTCGGTAAAATAAGGGGATGGCGAACGGCGGCAAAGCGCCGCGTTCAAGCGAAAA
>JAZQAP010000220.1:0-2630 GCA_045545275.1 Thermoguttaceae bacterium
CGAGGAAAAAGCCGCCGCCGAAGCCGCCGCGAAGAAGGCCGCCGAGGAAGAAGCCGCTCGCAAGGCCGCCGAAGAAAAAGCCGCCGCCGAAGCCGCCGCGAAGAAGGCCGCCGAGGAAGAAGCCGCTCGTAAAGCCGCCGAGGAAAAAGCCGCCGCCGAAGCCGCCGCGAAGAAAGCCGCGGAAGAAGAAGCCGCTCGCAAGGCCGCCGAGGAAGAAGCGAAGAAGAACGCTCCGGCGCCCGCCGAACCGGCCCCGGAAAACACTCTCGCCGGTTTTTTTTTTCTGAGCTAAATTCCGGTTACTCCGCCGAAGTCGAGCCGCGCTTGCCGGCGCCCGCCGATCTCGAAAGCGCGCTCGACGCGACGATCGACAAACTCAAGCGCGACGTCGAAGATTTGGAACTGATTCCGAGTTTTGAAGACGGTTGCGTCGGTTTGTATCGCGACGCGAACGCGTTGGCCGCCGTCGCGCTCGCGCTCGGCATGTCGACGGAAGATTCGCCCGCGAAAGCCGCCGCGCCCGCCTTGCTCAAAGCGGCGCGCGCCGCCGCGTCGGCGAAAAATCTCGAAGAAGCGCAAGCCGCGATGAAAGCGGTCGAAGCGGCGCGAACGAGTCAAGGCGCGACCGACGGGCTCCGTTGGGAAAAAGTCGTCGCGCTCCGTCCGCTGATGAAAAACGCGGTGCCGGCGCTGACGACCGAAATGAAACGTCTCGGACGCAACGAAAAAACGTTTTTGCGTCGCGGCAACGCGAAAAAAGTAATCGATAACGCGACCGTTTTGGCCGCGGTCGCGATCGCGTGTCGCGAAAACGTCGACGAAACGCTCGCCCCGGAAGAAGACGAACTTTGGCGCGGGTACTGCGAACGTTTGGCCGACGCCGCGAACGATTATATTGAAAAAGCGAACGCCGTTGTCGCCGGCAAAGGCGATTTCGCCGAAACGACCGCCGCGATGAAAGCGATCGAAGCGACGTGCAACACCACCTGCCACGAGAAGTTCGGCGGTAAAGCGGCCGAGTGATCGGGCTTGCCGCGCGTCGTCGCGTCTTGGGCGGCGACGTTATTACTCGGGTTTTTCGGAGCGATTTTCAAGTAAGCGCGCCGAAGAACCCGATTTTTATCCCTCTTGGAGATATTTCGCGATGCGTCGCGTCAAACTGGAACTCTGTTACGACGGCGGCGAGTACGCCGGTTGGCAAATTCAAAAGAAACAACCGAACGTCCGAACGATTCAGGAAGAATTGGAAAAAGCGATTCGTCGCGTCGTCGGCGCCGACGTCGAGGTTCTCGGAAGCGGACGCACCGACGCCGGCGTTCACGCGCTTTACCAAGTCGCGGCGTTTTCGACCGAGTCGGCGCTCCCTTGCGAAACGCTGACGCGGGCGATCAACGCTTTTTTGCCGCCGGACGTTCGCGTTTGGCGTTCGACCGACGTCGCCGAAGACTTTCACCCGATTCGCGACGTCGTTCGAAAACGGTACCGCTATCTGTTGAGCGACGCGCGCCCGGCGTTTCCGTTTTGGCGGCGCAACGTTTGGAATCTGCGAGAACGTTTCGACGACGGAGCGGCGTCGGAAGCGGCGCGCCATTTGCTCGGCACGTTCGACTTCGCCGCGTTTCAGACGCAGGGTTCGCCGCGCAAAACGACCGTTCGCACCGTTTACGACGTTCGCGTTGAAAGACGTTCCGTTTCCGAAGCGTTCGCGTTTCCGAAATTGCGATCCGGCGCGTTCGCCGTCGCGGACGCGGCGAACGGAGCGAGCGTCGAAGCGGTTCGCGCGCCGATCGAAACGCCGTCGCTAATTTCCGTCGAAGTCGAAGCGGACGGATTCCTGTACAATATGGTGCGGACGATCGTCGGAACGCTTTTTTGGTTCTCGACGCGGCATAAAGGTTTCGAAAATCCCGAAACGATGCGAAAAATCGTCGTCTCCGCCGACCGTTCGCAAGCCGGGCCGACCGCGCCGCCTTGGGGCCTTTATATGCTCGACGTCGTTTATCCGGACGAACGTCAAACGGGGAAAACGGCGGAAATTGGAGAAGCGACGGCGAATCAAACGACGGGCGTCGAGGAGCGAACGGGCGAAAACGAAACGTCGACGTCGCGTTTTTCCGGAGAAACGACGTACTAAAGGAAGACGGCGCTCGGGGCGGCGTTGAAAAAGGTCGCGTTGTTGAAAATCGGTTCGGAGAAACAAAGATGGATCGTTTACTCGTAAAAATTCCCGCGTCGCCGCCGACGACGTATTGGATTCGCTCCGACGCGATCGTCGTCGGGAGGCATCCTTATTGCGACGTCGTTTTGAACAACAACGCCGTCAGTCGGGAACACGTCCGGATTCTTCGGCGGCGCGACGGCGTTTACGTCGAGGATTTGCAGAGTCGCAACGGCGCTTGGGTCAACGGCGTCAAAATTTCGGAGCCGACTCGCATTTATTCGCGCGACTCGATTCAAGTCGGCGACGCGACGCTGGTTTTTTATTCCGAGTCGCCGAACGCTCGCCGCGTTGCGAAACCGTCCGTTCAGACGCGCCGAGCCGCCTTGCGTTGGCGCGGCGGCGAACAGGATCGACCGAATATTACGACGCAATTGACGTTGGATTCGTCGTCGCTTTGCGACGAATTGTC
>JAZQAP010000221.1:0-5217 GCA_045545275.1 Thermoguttaceae bacterium
TTCGCTCGAAGGAAATCGCCGCCGAACGACTCGCGCAAGAAATCAAAACGCTCGAAGAACGGATTCGCGAAGATTACGGGCTCGACCTCGCCGACGCAAAATTCCGCGTCGAAGAGGAAAACGAACGACGAAGTTCGAAAAACGCCGGTAAAAATTCCGCGAACGAAGCGGGAACCGTCAACGACGCGCAAAATAACGGCGTCGACGACGAACGCGAAATCGTCGTCCCCCGCGACGCGTCGGGCGCCCGACGCCGTCAAAAGGAAATCGAAGAGTTGCGCAAAAAACTCCGCGACCTCGGCCCGGTCAATTTGGAGGCGATCGAAACGCTCGAAACGCTGAAAACCCGGTACGCGACGCTGTTCAACCAATATAACGACCTCGTTTCGGCGCGCAAGTCGATTCAAAAGATTATCGAGCGCGTCAACGGCGACTGCCGCCGCCTCTTCGAGGAAACGTTTGAAGCGGTTAAAATTTATTTTTGTAATATTTTCCAAAAACTTTTCGGGGGCGGGCGCGCCGACTTAACGCTCGAAGACCCGTCGAATCCGCTCGAAAGCGGCGTCGATATTGTCGCGCGACCGCCGGGCAAAGAATTGAAGAGTTTGACGCTGATGAGCGGCGGCGAAAAGTCGCTGACCTGCGTCGCGCTCCTGTTGGCGATTTTCCAATACCGAACGAGCCCGATTTGCGTTCTCGACGAAGTCGACGCCGCGCTCGACGAAGGAAACGTCAACCGATTCGCGAACGCGCTTCGCGATTTCCCGACGACGCAGTTTTTACTCGTTACGCACTCGAAAAAAACGATGTCGTCGGCCAAGTCGATTTACGGCGTTACGATGGAGGACTCCGGCGTTTCGAAAATCCTTTCGGTTCGTTTCGACGACGTCGGCGAAGACGGCGAAATTTTGATCAAAGAAAAAACGCCGGTCGCGCAACCGCCGAAAATCGCCCGCGGAACCGCCGCCGGTTAACGCGTTTCGCCGATTTTTTCGCCGTTCGACCGCCGTCGGACGCGATTTTCGCAAAAAACGGCGCCGCGCGACGCGAAATCGTTAAAAAAACAAAAAAAATCGAACGGCGCCCGAACAACGCTCAAAGAAAGGAAAAACCGGCGTTCCGACGCGTTTTCAACCGCCGCGACGCGCCGCCGTCCGCAAATTTTAATTTATTTGACAAAAAAGAAGTTTTTTACTATTTCTTTTTTGGAGACGAAGGAGTATAATTCGCGTTGTCGACCGAACGACTCGTCCGTTCGCGCGGTTTCCGCTCGAAGGCGCTCGTTTTGTCGCCACTATCCTAACCGCCCTCTTCGTCGCGGTCGCCGCGGCGGTTTTCGAACCGCAAGCGCCCGGCGCGACGACCGCCGGAGGCGTCGGTTCCATTTTCCTGTCTTTGACTTTAAGGAGTCGAATCGTGAAATTTGATTTGAATAGCGCTTGGGAAAACGAAAGCTCGTTTGATTTTTCGAATAACGGAGCCCTTGGCGCCGTTTTGTCGCCGAATCCCGTCGGATTGGCCGCGTCGCGCGACGACGATGACGATTACGACGACGAAGACGACGATTGGGACGAAGACGACGAAGAAGACGACGACTGGGACGAAGACGACGACGAAGAGTGGGACGACGAAGACGACGAATGGCTCGACGAAGACGACGACGATGACGGTTGGGTCGACGACGACGATGACGAAGACGACGATTATTGGCAAGAAGTCGACGAAGACGACGAAGACTCCGACGACTGGAACGACCAAGATTACGACGACGAAGACGACGATTTCTAATTGAAATCCCTTCCCCGGCGCCCTTGCGGACGTCGGCGTTTTAACGTTACGACGTTTATTGAAAGCGCGTTCGGAGACGTTTCGACGTTTCCGGCGCGCGGCGTTTGTATTTCTTGCGTCAAGCGCGAACGACGTTCGCGAACGGTTCGCGCCGCGTCGTTTTTTGTTTTTTTCGCTTTTATTAAATTTTCGTTTTGAAACGCGCCGTCTTTTAAGTTCGTCGCGTTTCGCTCGACGGGCGTTCTCGGACGTTTTCCGACGACGAATCGGCGCCGCCGCGCGCTCGTCGCCGCGTTTTGCCGCTTGATCGGCGGCGTTTAGGAACCCCGTTCGATGATTTCGCTCGCAGGAAAAACGGTTTGCGTCGTCGACGCATACGGTCTTATTTATCAAGTCTTTCACGCGCCCGGGATGGAGATGACGAACGCCCAAGGCGAGCCGACCGGCGCCGCGTTTGGGTTCGTCCGCGACGTTCTCGGCTTAATGCGCAAACTTTCCCCGGATTATCTCCTTTGCGCTTACGATATGCGCGCCAAGACGTTCCGCAGCGAACTTTACCCGGAATACAAGGCGAATCGGAGCGCGACGCCGGACGATTTGCTCCTGCAGTTCGATTTCACCCGCGAGTTTTTGAAGGCGGTCGGCGTTCCCGCGCTCGGCGTCGTCGGGTTCGAAGCGGACGACGTCTTGGCGACGGTCGCGCGAACCGTTTCCGAACTCGGCGGCGAGACGATTTTGGCGACGAGCGACAAGGACGCCCGCCAACTTCTCGACGACCGAACGTCGATTTATCTTCTCCGCAAGGAGAAATTTTACCGCGCGCCGGAACTCCTCGCCGATTGGGGGATTAGGCCCGATCAAGTCGTCGACTTCCAAGCGTTGGTCGGCGACTCGTCGGACAACGTCCCGGGCGTTCCGCTGATCGGCCCGAAGGTCGCGAGCGACTTATTGCAGAAGTTCGAAACGCTCGAAGGCGTTTTCGACGCAGCGGTCGGAATGAAGGGGAAGCGATACGAGAACATCCGCAACGGGCGCGACCTCGCGTTGTTAAGTCGCGAACTTGTTAAACTTCGAACCGACGTTCCGCTCGAAATCGCCTGGGACGCGGCGCGACTCGGCGGCGTCGACCCGGAGCGTTTGCGCCGTCTCTTCCAATATTGGGGTTTCCGTTCGTTAATCGGCAAAGTCGACGAGTTGGCCGAAACGTTCGGCGTCGCGACCGCTCCGCAATCCGATTGGTTCGACGGAATCGAAGCGCGCCGTCAAGGCTTTTTGGGCGGTTCCGCAAGCGCCGCGACTTCCGACGCAAGCGCCGAAAAAACGCTCTTTAACGCCGACGCCGAAACCTTCGTGCCCGCCGTTTCCGCCGAAAGCGCCGACGGCGTTCGCGACGGTTCGTTCGACTTCGACGCGACGACGCCCCTTCTCGACCGCCTCGCCGTCTCGCAATACGGCTGCGTCCCGAAACCGCGCTCGACCGACGCGACGCCGGAAAACGCCGACTCGCCCGCCGCCCCGACCGCCGACTTCGAACTTATCGGAACGGAACGCTTTGCGTCGAGCGCCGGTTTCCCGTTCCCGGCGTTAAACTCGACGCAAAACGCCGAAACCGTCCCAACCGCCGCGACGCTCGTCGACGACGCCGAAAAATTGGCCGCGCTCAAAACTCGGCTCGCCGACGCGTCCGTCTTGAGCTTGGCGACGATCGTTCTCGAAGAGGCGGAGTTCGGCCGCGTTCGCCCGCGTTTCGCGACCCTTTGCGGGTTGGCGCTCGCCGTCTCCCCGTCGGAAGCGTTCTATCTCCCGTTCCGGGGCCCCCTTGGAACGCCGACGCTCGACGCCGCCGCGACGCTCGAAACGCTCCGCGACGCGCTCGAATCGCCGACGCTTCCGAAAATCGGCGCCGAAATCAAGTTCGACGCGCTCGTTCTCCGCGACCTCGGCGTCCGGCTTCGCGGCGTCGTTTTCGACGTTCTTCTCGCCGATTACCTCGTCCGGAGCGGCGAAACGCGCCGAACGCTCGCCGAAATCGCCGAAACTTACCTCGACCGCTCGACGTTCGACCTCAACGCGACGACCGGAACCGGCAAAAAGCGGATTCCGCTCGACCTGCTTCCGCCGTCGACGTTGGCCGAACGCGCCGCCGACGCCGTTTTAATCCCGCTCGCCGCCGCCCCGATTTTGCGCGAAAAAATCGCCGCCGAACCCGCGCTCGAACGCCTCGCGCTCGACCTCGAAACGCCGCTCGTCGAAACGCTCGCCGAAATGGAGCTTTCCGGAATCGCGATCGAACCGGAACGTTTCCGCGCCGCGAACGCCGACTTTTTGCGCCGTCAAGAGACGCTCGAAACGGAAATCCGCGCCGCGATCGCCGCCGTCGACGAAACGCCCGGATTCGCCGAAACGATCAACCTCAACTCGCCGAAACAGTTGCAGCGCGTCCTTTTCGACGACCTCAAACTCCCGATTATCAAGAAAACGAAGACCGGCCCGAGCGTCGACGCGGAAGTCTTGGAGGAGTTGGCCCTCTTTCATCCGATTCCGGAAAAAATCGTCGAGTTGCGCCGCTTGACGAAACTGCGCGGAACCTACCTCGAACCCCTTCCGACGCAAGCGCTTCCGTCGACCGGGCGCGTTTGCGCGACCTTCAACCAAGCGGCGACGGCGACCGGGCGGCTCAGTTCGAGCGAACCGAACCTGCAAAACATTCCGGCCCGTTCCGAAAACGGCAAAATCATCCGCGCCGGGTTCGTTCCGGACGCGTCGCTCGGGTTCGACGCCTTCGTCAGCTGCGACTACAGCCAAATCGAACTCCGCGTTTTGGCGCATTTTTCCGGCGACCCGGAACTCCGTCGGGCGTTCGCGGACGGGGAAGACGTTCACGCGCTCGTCGCGAGCCGTCTTTTCGGCGTCGCTCAAGCCGACGTAACGCCGGACATGCGCCGCAAAGCTAAAGCGGTCAACTTCGGGCTCGTTTACGGGCAAACGTCGTTCGGCCTCTCGAAAGCGATCAACGTAAGCGCTTCGGAAGCCGCCGCTTACATCGACGCGTTTTTCGCGACTTATCCGGGCGTTTTGACCTTTTTCGACCGCGTTCTCGACGACTGCGCTCGTCGCGGGTTCGTTCAAACGCTTCTCGGACGGCGCCGCGCCTTGACCGGCGTTCGCGGCGCTCGCGGTCGCAAAACGCTCAACTTCCCGGAGCGCGCCGCGATTAACGCCGTCGTTCAAGGAACCGCCGCCGACCTAATGAAGTTGGCGATGTTGGCCGTTTGGCGCCGCCTTAAAAAAGAAGGTTGGATCGCGTCCCGTTGGAGCGAGACGTTCGTCGACGCGCCCGGTTTTACCAAGTTTACGCAAGCCTCCGGAACCGCCCCAATCGCCGGAACCGTTCGAACCGCCCCGACGGCGCAAGCCGCGAAGTCGCCG